>CALGIB010000803.1 GCA_937915955.1 uncultured Pseudomonadota bacterium | reverse complement strand
AGCGGGATGCCGAAGAAGCGCCGCACCTTGGTGCCGTTCACGGCCTGGAAGCGCGGCTCGCTGTTCACGTTGCTGCAGCCCAGCGCGAGGATCAGGGGGATCACTGGACCTCCACCGTGGCGCCGACCCGGGTGTTGTTGGCCGCCTCGGCCCAGGCCTCGTCGGGCATGCTCGCGACGTCGCTGGCGACCACGTAGACCCGGTATGAGCCGGGCTCCTCGGGCAGCACCCAGATGTTGTCGGTGGTGGTGCGGCCGCCGGTCCAGCCGACCTCATCCTCAACGTAGGTCTGGGGCACGGTCCAGCCCGTCTTCTCGAGCTCGCCCGCGTCCACGTACCACAGGAACTCGGCCTGCTTCTGGTCGCCCTCCAGGGCCGCAGTGACGGTCACGGGCTCGCCAGGGGCCCCCGTCGAGGGCAGGTTCAGCGCAAACTGCAGAGCCCGCGCCGACACCGGCTCCTCCTGCTCGACCGGGCCGGTGTACCAGCTGTCGAAGCTGGCCGCGAGCACCGGCTCGCCGTCCACGGTGGCCTCGATCAGCAGCGGCAGCATGTGCGCGCAGGGGCCGTCCTGGATGGCCGTGTCGATCCTCAGCCCCGAGTCCCCGAGGTCGCCGTCGATCTGCACCCCGCAGCCCTCGACCAGGGGCGTCTCGGGCATCGTGAACGTCGTCGTGAAGCGATCGGTGGTGGTCAGCAGCTGGACCTCGTCGGGGTCCTGGAAGCAGTTCAGGTCGAAGATGAAGGTGGGCACGTCGCGGCCCAGGCCACAGGTCGAGACCCTCACGGCGCTGGCGTCCTGGCCGACCGGCGCCAGGTACAGGGCCTCGAGCTTGTGCTCGCGCCCGGGCTCGATGCGAGGGGGCGTCACCGCAATGCCCACGATGCGCGGGTGGAGGATCTGGTACTCGGTGGCCAGGTAGACCGTCCGGCTGAAGAAGAGCTCGGTGAAGCAGCCCGTCAGGCTGACCAGCAGGCCGGCGGCGACCATCAGTCGGAGAGGTGCGCGCATCAGAACTTGGCCTCGATGCCGAGAGTGGGGAGCAGAGGCAGGTGCGCGATGGGCACCAGCTCGCTGTAGTCGAAGTCGTAGGCCGCCGCGAAGGCGTTCTTCCGCCAGGTCACGTTGTAGACGTCCAGGAACCACACCCAGTCCACCCGGCGGGCCTGCCAGGTCCGCTGGATGCGCAGGTCCCAGCGGAAGTAGGCCGGGTAGCGGTCGCTGTTGATCTCGCCCCGATACTCGGTGTAGAAGGCGTCCTCGGGCACGTACACTCCATACAGAGGCGTGTGGGGCTGGCCCGAGGTGAACTGCGCGCGCGAGCTGATCTCCCACTTGTCGCTCAGGTCGTAGGCGCCCAGGACCTGGAAGCTCAGCGGCTGGTCGTAGTCCCCGCTGAAGGTGCCCAGGCCCTTGTCCACGCGGATCGCGCGGCCCAGGGTGATGCTGACCCAGCCCCAATAGCGCCGCTGCCCGGGCTGCATGCGCAGCAGCCCCTCGAGCCCGTAGGCGTAGCCCATCACGCTCAGGAACTCAGGCCGCAGCTCCGAGTAGGCCACCCCCTCGTCCTGGTAGATGTCCGAGCGGAGATTCCGCACGATCAGATCGTTCATGACCGCGCCGTAGACGGAGGCGTCCATCGACCAGCTCCCCGGCAGCGGGCCCTCGGCCCCCAGGCTGGCCTGCCAGGCCTTCATCAGCGGCAGGTCGGGGTTGCCGATGCCCTGGGCGTAGCGCTCCACCGGGGGCATCTGTGTGTAGCGACCGATGGCCCCCTTGAGCAGCCAGTCCTCGTTGAGATCGTAGCGCATGGACAGGCGCGGCTCGGGCTGGATGGCGGTCTGACCATTCCACACATAGGCCGAGCCTCGGACGCCCGGGGCCAGGTAGAAGCGCTCCGTGCGGATCTGCGGCTCGATCCACAGGCCCGCGCTGACCTGATCGTCCGTGGTCGTGGGGATGTCCGCCTCGGGGTCGGCCCAGACCCCCTGGAAGTCCTCGGCCACCACGGGCCGCAGGGTCAGCTGACCGCCATAGACCAGCCGGTTCTGCCCCCCCAGATCGAAGACCTCGTCCCGGCGAACGATCAGGCTGGTGCCCGTGACTCGGCCTCGGTAGGGCCCCTCGCGGGACAGGAAGGCCGCGCCCAGCAGGTTGGTCTGGCTCTCCTGCCCGAGCGCCACCCAGGTGCTGTAGTCCCGCTGCTCGCCGTCGTGGTCCCAGCGCAGGCGGGCCCGCGTGAAGCCGTTGTCGATGTAGGCCTCGGGGTCGTAGGGAAGGTCCCACTGCTCCCAATCGGGGGGGTCGGGCTCCCCATCGCCGTCCTCGTCGTAGCGCCCCTGGCGCAGGATCAAGCGGTCCCGGCTGCGGATGAACAACAGGCTCACGCTGTCCTGGGGGCTGGCCTCCCAGCGCGCGTCCGCGAACAGGTCGGCGTACTTGGGCGAGAAGTAGCCCGCCTCGTAGGACTCGCCGCCCGCGCGCATCACCGCGATCATGGAGCCGCTCCAGATCAGCGCGTGCATCCAACTGTAGCGCCCCGCGGCCCGGATGGTGACCTTGTCCGAGAGTCTGTGTTCGATGGCGAGCGAGCCGTCCAGCACGTTCAGCCCGACCATGGACTTCGTGCGGCCCACGGGCTCGGTGTCCGTGCGGACGTTGACCGCGGCCTGGGTGACCTCGCCGTAGCGGCTGGGCATGCCGCCGGGGAAGAACTCGATGTCGTCGATGAAGCCGGCCGGGATCACCGAGCGCCCCACCAGCGTGTGGAACATGTAGGGCACCGGCATGCCGTCGACGTAGTAGCCGGTGTTCAGGCCCTCGGCGCCGCGCACGACCAGGCTGCCCTCGGCCACGTTGGGGCGGGCCACGCCGGGCAGGGTCTGCAGGCCGCGCACGGGGTCGCCGAAGGTGCCCGGCACGCTCTTGAGCTCGTCGATGCTGACGACGGTCTTGTTCACCTCATCGCCCAGCCGCTCGTCCACGATCAGCACCGTGGCGCTGGCCGGCACCCGCATGCGCACGCGCACCTCGGAGGTGCGGCCCGAGGTCAGGGCCTCCTCGTCCACGAGCAGCTCGTAGCCGGGGTGGGTGACGCGGATCTGGTAGACGCCGGGGGGCGCTGTGAGCTCGACCGAGCCGGTGACGCCGCTGCTGGCGGAGGTGACCACCGTGCCCCGCTCCACGAGCTCGACCAGGGCGCCGTCGACCGGATCGCCCGTGTCGTTGTCGATGAGCCCCAGCTGGAGCTTGCCCGGGGCGGCGGCGAGGACGGCGGCGATGGGCAGCAGAGACAGCATCAGCCCGCCGAGGGTAGTCCGACGAGGGCCGGGGTGGGGTCAGGCGGGCGTCGATCCGGGCGGGAGCGGGTGGCCAGGGCCCGACGGGTGAGCGAAGATCCCGCCGGAGGCCCACCCATGGACCGCTTCGAGACGCTCACCGAGACCATCCGTGGCGCCATCATCGGGCGCGACCAGGCCATCGACGGACCCTTCGGCCCGCGGCGCGTGACCTACGCCGACTACACGGCCTCGGGCCGCAGCCTGGAGTTCATCGAGGACTACATGCGGCGCCAGGTGATGCCGCTGTACGCCAACACGCACACCGAGACCTCGGGCACGGGACGGCAGACCTCGAGCTTCCGGGAGGAGGCGCGCGGCATCATCCACGCCGCGGTCGGCGGCGGCGAGGACGACGTCGTGCTCTTCTGCGGCAGCGGCGCGACGGCCGCGATCAACAAGCTGGTGGCCTGCCTCGGCATCCGCATCCCCTGTGGGCTGGAGGAGCGCTACCGGCTCTCCGAGCGCATCCCGGAGGCCGAGCGGCCGGTGGTCTTCATCGGCCCCTACGAGCACCACAGCAACGAGCTGCCCTGGCGGGAGTCCATCGCCGATGTCGTGGTCATCGACCTGGACGAGGACGGGCGCCTGAGCCTGGAGCACCTCGAGCGGGAGCTGATCGACTACAAGGACCGCCCCCTGAAGATCGGCAGCTTCTCGGCCGCCAGCAACGTGACCGGCATCGGCAGCAAGACCGCCGCGACCGCCATCCTGTTGCACAAGCACGGCGCGCTGTCCTTCTGGGACTTCGCCGCGGCCGGCCCCTACGTCGAGATCGAGATGAACCTGCGGGAGCACGGCCCCGACGGGCACCTGGCCTACAAGGACGCCATCTTCCTCTCGCCCCACAAGTTCATCGGCGGGCCCGGCACCCCGGGCCTGCTGGTCGCCAAGAAGCACCTGTTCAAGAACAAGGTCCCGGCCAGCCCCGGCGGCGGCACGGTGGCCTACGTGAGCCCCAGCGAGCACCGCTACCTGGACGACATCGTGCACCGCGAGGAGGGCGGCACGCCCGACATCCTGGGCAGCATCCGCGCCGGCCTGGTCTTCCAGCTCAAGCAGGCCGTCGGCTTCAAGAACATCCACGCCGCCGAGGCCCGCCTCATCCGAGCCGCCATCGAGCGCTGGGGCAGCGACCCCAACATCAGCGTGCTGGGCAGCGCCTCGGCCTGGCGCCTCAGCATCGTCAGCTTCCAGGTCCGCCACGGCGCGGGCTGGCTGCACCACGACTTCGTGGTGGCCGTGCTCAACGACCTGTTCGGCCTGCAGGCCCGCGGCGGCTGCTCCTGCGCGGGCCCCTACGGCCACCGCTTGCTGGGCATCGAGTGGGCCCAGTCCAAGCTGTTCGAGGAGGAGATCGTGCGCGGCTGCGAGGGCATCAAGCCGGGCTGGGTGCGGGTCAACTTCAACTACTTCCTGGACGAGACGACCTTCGCCTTCATCCTGGATGCGGTCTGCTGGGTGGCCGAGCACGGCTGGAAGCTGCTGCCGCTGTACCAGTTCTGTGCGGAGTCCGGTCGCTGGCATCACCGGGACGGCCTGGCCGAGCCCCTGCTCCGGCTGGGGGACAACTCCTACGCCCACGGGCGGCTGGCCATGCGCAGCCGCAGCTGGACCGAGCCCGAGGAGGCGCTGCTGGGCTACATCGCCGAGGCCGACGCCGTGCTCGAGCGGACCCTGGAGCGCTACGGGCCGACCATCACGCCCGAGCCCCTGCCCGACCACTTCGAGCGCCTGCGCTGGTTCACCCTCCCCCACGAGGCCCTGGATCAGCTCCTGAACGATGCGGGTTCGGCGCTGCCTGAGCGGTAGACTCCGGGGCTCGGAGGGAAGATGCCCGGCCTCACGCCCGACCAGCAGGCCGCCATCGCGGCGGTCTGCGCGCCCGCTGGGGCCGAGGCCGCCCGACTCGAGGCGCTGCTCGCCCAGGCCGCCGCGCCGCTCAACGTGCCCGCGGGAGGCCTGATCTTCGAGCACGGCGACCAGGCCGACTCGACCTTCCTGGTGGTCCGGGGGAGCGTGGAGGAGTGGCGGGACGAGGCTCCGCTGACGGTGCGGCAGCCCAAGGACTTCGTGGGCGAGCTGGCGGTGCTGCACCCCGGCTCCCGACGGCAGACCGAGGCCCGAGCGAGGCAGGACTCGGAGCTGCTCGAGATCCCCGCGGCGCTGTACCTGGCCGCCTGCAAGGGGCCCGGCGGCGGCGCGCTGACCCAGGTCGCCGGCCAGCACGCTCGGGGCCTGCTCAAGAGCCTGACCCAGGCCTTCCTGCGCCTTCGGCTGGCCTTCTTCCCGGAGCGCCACGGCCCCGACCCCAAGCTGAGCTGGACCCTGGACCGCGCGCTGCTCACGCCGGTGACCTTGCCGACCTGGGCCAGCGAGCGCTACCCCGAGAACGTCCTGCCCAACGCGCCGGGGACCTGGGCCAGCGACGGCCAGGGCTGGATCCTGCACGCGCGGAACGACGGCACGACCCACTCGAGCTTCACCGCGCTGCTCGCGCCGGTGCGTACGGAGGCGCCCGCGCCGGTCGGGCAGGGCCTGCTGGTGCTGGCCTGCTGGAGCGACGACTTCCTGGACCTGACCTGGCTGCGCGAGGTGCTGGGCTGGCCCGCGATGTACGGCCACGTCGAGCTCGGCGGGGCCTCGCAGCTGGGAGGGGGGCACCGCCGGGTGGTCTTCCGCACCGAGGGCGGCCAGGCCTGGGCGCTGCAGGGCAAGCACCGGAACTTCGGCTCGGCCTGGGCCACGGGAGCCGTTCAGACCATCCTGCCTCACCCTTCGCTGGGCAACCTCCCCCCAACCGCGACCGCCGGCCAGGTGCACGCGGCGATCTCGGCGCTGCCCTCGGTGAACCTGTACTGGCGGCGCAGCTTCTTTCGGCCGGGCCTGTCCGCGGACGCCGGCCCCAGCTGGGCCTGGAAGCCCCAGGACTTCACGGCCGACGAGCTGGTCTCGATGCGGGTGCAGCTCACGCCCTCCCAGGCCAGCCTCCAGCTGGTGGAGCTGGGCACCCCGGCGTTGGCGGTGGAGCGCCCCTGGAAGGCGGGCGAGGCCGTGCCCGGCGGCGCGGCGCTGGGCCTCCGCGGCGCCCTGGTCTCCAGCTCCGTGAACGTGGAGCTGGACTACAAGGTCGCCTTCGCCGGCCAGCCCGCGCCCGCCAAGCTGACCTGGGGCCCCGGGGCCTGGATCCCGGCGGCCTACATCCCGACGCCCCCAGCGCGGCCTCGGCCGGTGGACCGACAGAGGTTCCGCCTGGACGAACCGGACATCGAGCTCCGGGGGCTGAACGCGGCGCAGCAGGCCCTGGCCCGGGCGCTCACGCGGGAGCCCGCCCTCGAGCGCCTGTCCACCGCGACGCTCGAGGGCCTCGTCAAGACGCTCCTGCCGACCCTCGAGCCGCAGCAGACCCTGAGCCAGGGGGACCTGCTCTACGCCGCTGGCGCGCCCCTGGGGGCCAAGGTCTGGGTGATCCTGGACGGGCGGATCAGCATCTGGCTGGCGGACGTGCTGATCGAGGAGCGCATCCGCGGCCAGCTGGTCGGCTGCGAGCCCCAGATCTTCGCCATGTCGCCCCAGATGACCACGCGCGCGGCCCGCCCGAGCCTGCTCCAGCCCCTCGCCTGGACCCAGGTGCTGGCGGCCATGGCCGTGAGCGAGCCCTTCCGCCTGTGGGTGCAGACCCAGCCGCTGTCCGCGCTCAACCAGGCCGAGGAGCTCGCCGACATCCAGGAGGGAGCCAGCGGAAGCCTGTTCGTCGGCCCTCAGGGCGACCTGCTGCCCGGCCCCTACACGGCCGCCGACGTGGAGTTGACCCTGTTGTCCGTCGGCGCGCCCGACCAGGTGCGGGCCCTCCCGCCCGGGCTGAAGGCGGCCCTGGTGCCCGGAGGACGCTGGTTCCTGATGCTGGCCCGGTTCCAGGACTTCGGCCACCACGCGCTGAGCCGGCGGCTGAAGACCTACACCGAGGTCTCGCTGATCCGCCGGGTGCGCGTGGGCCTCAGGCCCTACTACTGGTTCGAGGTCATCAAGCCCGACAACGTCATGGCGCTGGCGGCCGGTCGGGAGATCTACGGCTACCCGAAGCTCTGGGACCGCGCGAACTTCGGCAACAACCGGGTGCGCCTGCGTCGGGCGGGCGGGGCCCTGGACGTCGCGTTCCGAAGCGCGGACGACGGCTCCCTGGCCACCCAGGTCGCCAACCCCATCCTCGAGGAGTGGGCCAACCTGATCAAGCCGCCCGGGAGCCTGACCGGCGTGCCCTTCCTCGCCCGAAGGAGGGTCCCGCGCCTCAAGGGGACCTGGGGCTCGTGGCAGCCCGGCGACTGGCACCAGGACGCCCTCGTGCTCAGCTGGATCAGCGTGGAGGCCCTGGAGGACATCGAGTTCCTGGTCCGCCGCGACCCGAACCAGACGCACGTCCAGCTGCCGATGGGCGCAGGCACCGTGCTGACCATGCCCTGGCTCACCGGCACCGCGATGCGCGTCCGGGCGACCATGTCGCTGGTGCCCCACCCGGACGACGAGGTCGCCGTCGACTACCTGACCGCGAACCTCAGCGCCGCCGAGGAGGCTCAGCTCAAGGACTGGTAGGCTGCCCCCGTGAGACGCCTGCTCCTGACCACCTCCCTGCTCCTGGCCGCGACGGCCTGCAGCAACCCCTGCGCGTCGATCGAGGGCCCGTGGACCGGTGAGTTCTGGGGCGACACGCTCGAGGGTGAGCTGCTGCTGGACTTCACCGCGGACCCCGCCGACAAGAGCTCCGCGATCATCGAAGGGACCTGGCTGCCGGTGGGCTACGAGGAGGACGAGCCCAACGTGCAGGGTCGCTACGAGTGCCCGGGCGAGGGCCAGCTGCTGGGCCTGGTCATGGACTGGAGCCCGACGGCGGCGGGGGAAGATCCCGAGGACGTCTATGGGCAGCTCGTGGGCTACTTCTCGACCAACCGCGAGGGCGGCGGCACCTGGGACGCGGACTGGTGGCGTGGGGCCGACCCGGCGTGGACGGGGCACCACGAGGGCGACTGGACCGCGAGGCGCAACTGATGCTGCTGATCCTGCTGGGCTGCGCCCCCTGCGAGAGCCTGACCGGCTACCACGAGGGGTCTGTGCTGGGTGACCGCGAGGGCCTGGTCAGCCTGGACGTGGAGATGCTGGGCGAAGACCACCTGGACATCTCGGGCTGGTGGCTGCCCGACGACCTGCCCCGCACCGGCGAGCCCAACCTGGTGACCACCCGGGGCTGCAACACCAGCGGCCCCACGGTGCTGGACTACACACAGACCTGGTTCGACCGGGTCCGCCACGAGACGGTCGAGTGGACCGGCCAGCTGACCCTGCTCATCGACCACGAGGGCGTGCACGGCGGCTGGGACATGGAGGTCTGGCGCGGCCCCGACGAGGCCACCCTGACCCTCGAGGAGGAGCTGGTCGGCCAGTGGCGGGCGGAGCCGCTGGAGTAGCTCAGAAGCGGACTCCGGCGCTCAGCCCCACCGAGCTCGGCAGGCCCGTGCCCAGCTGCCAGCCCACGGGCAGGTCGTCGCTGGCATCCACGAAGCTCACCGTGCGCATCTGCACCGTGGGGCCGCCGTAGACCGCAAGCCGCGGCTTGAGCGCGTAGCCCACGACCACCCGAGCGCGGGTGACCAGGTCCGAGTTGCCGTTGACGAAGGTGGTCTTCAGCGCCCCGGCCATCAGGTCCGCGTCCACGTACAGGCCCGTGCCGTCCCGCTGGGGATCCGCGTGCCAGCCCACCCCGAGCAGCATCGTGTGGTCCCCGCCGGCGCAGTCCGACAGGCACACCCGGTAGCCGTACTCGAAGGCCGAGTAGAGGCGCTTGCCGCCGTAGGTGACGCCGGCGGACAGGTCGTTGGCGTTCACGCCCCCGTAGAGGTGGTTGTAGCCGGCGCGGTTGACGCTGATGAGCCCGAAGCTCACGTCGGCGTCCTTGGCCACGTTGATGACGCCGATCTGGGCCCCGTCGACCTCGCCGGCCACGTTCAGCACGGCGAACTGGGCGCCGCGCACGCGCTGGGAGACGTTC
Organism: uncultured Pseudomonadota bacterium; assembly: GCA_937915955.1. GTDB lineage: Bacteria > Myxococcota_A > UBA796 > UBA796 > CAJQPC01 > JAAESX01. Next base: position 8,250 of record CALGIB010000803.1, on the reverse strand, counting down.
AGGCCCGCCGCCAGCTGGAAGCCGCGGGTCTCGCGAGAGACGTTCATGCCCGCCGCCACCTGGCCCCCCTGGACCCCGCCCGCGGTCAGGTTCGCCCCGGCCGCGCCCTGCAGCCCCTGCAGCTCCTTGGCCACGTTCACGGCCGCCGCCGCCTGCAGCCCCCGGTGCTTGGTCGAAGCGTTGGCGAGCACCGCGCCCTGGAGCCCCGTCGAGGAGCCCTGGACCAGGTTGCTCATGACCGAGGCCTGGATCCCGACGAAGTCGTCCGCCGCCAGGTTCACGCCCACCGAGCTCTGCACGCCGCGCACTAGGCCCATGGCCACGTTGCCGCCGACCGCGCTCTGCCAGCCGCGCACCTGACCCTGGCTGATGTTGGCGCCGATGCTGGTCTGCAGGCCCTGCAGCTCGTCCGCGCTCGTGGCCACGAAGCCCACGTCCAGGTGGTGGATCTCGTGCTCGTCCGAGCGGTCCCCACCCAGGACGAGGCTCGGCATCAAGCCCACGGTGAACGGAACACGCACCGTCTGCTGGGTGCTTGAACCGCGGGAGACCGTCGCCTCGCCCTGGATGGAGACAAAGGAGTCCGAGGTCAGCTCGCTCCGCTGGCCCTCGACCAGCTCGAGGCTCGCCTCGAAGAGGCCCTCTTCCAGCTCCAGCAGCACGGTGTAGGTGCCGGGCGCCAGGCCCAGCTCCAGGGGCTGGCCCGCCGGCTTGAAGAGCTCGGCGACCAGGCGACCGTTGGCGTCCCGCACGAACAGGCGGCCGCTCAGGTCGCTCTCGGCGACGATCGAGGCGGAGACCTCGGCCAGGTCGGTGAGCACCAGGTCTCCCGAGCCCGCCAGGCGGATGTCGTAGTTGGCGTGCTGGGCCCCGCCGAGTGTGCGCTCGGTGGTCTGCAGGGTCTCGCTGTAGGCGAAGTCGTAGGCCTCGTTCAGGGTGACCCGGCCGTCGCCCGAGCGGTCCGCGCCGCCGCGCAGCCCCGTGACCAGGGCGTGGGTGAAGTAGCTGCCGCGGATGCGATCGCCCTCCTGGGCCACCTCGGTGGCCGAGGCGCTGGTCAGGTAGGCGTAGCCGCTGACCTCGACGGACTCGTCCAGCAGGAAGGGCGCACGGTGCACGCCGCCCTTGTCGCGCACCATCGCGCCCGAGGCGCAGCTGTCCAGCGCCAGGATGCGCACGTCCGAGGGGATGCCGTCCAGCTCCTCGCGCAGCTCGTCGTAGCCCAGGCGCTGGCCCGAGGGCAGCAGGCCCCGCTCGTCGCTGTGGCCCGAGTAGTAGACCAGCACCTCGGTGCGGTCGCCGCGGCCTCGGGCCTCCTCGACCATGCCGAGGAGCTGCTGCACGCCGGTCTCCAGCTCGGCCCGGTCGGGCTCGGCCAGGACCAGGGTGTGCTCGGCGGGGAAGCCGCCCAGCTGGGTCAGGACCGAGGCCAGGGCCTCGGCGTCGTCCACGGCGTAGCTCAGGGTGCTGCGTTCGAGGCCGCCGTCGTTGGAGCCGGCGAGCAGGGCGAAGCGCTGTGTGGCAGCCAGAGACATCGAGGTCAAGACCAGGAGCAGCATGTCAGTCCTCCTTGCGCAAGGTGGTGGAGGCCCAGAGCAGCTCCGAGGGAAGCTCCAGCGGATCCTGGGGGGACAGGCCCTGGGCCTGCTCGAAGATGGGCTCGGCGTCGATCGGCTGGGCCGAGACGACCAGGAAGAAGCGCTCGAACTCGGGCGCGTCGTCCAGCTCGTAGCTGTCGGGGAGGGCGTGGGTGCCGCCCTGGTAGGGGCCGACCCGGTGCTCGGTCAGCACCCCGGAGCCGTCGACGGAGAAGACCAGGGCGTGGGGGAAGGACCCGGCCACGCTCATCAGCTGCAGGCGGTCGCCCGGCCGGGCGAGCTCCCCGTCGCGCAGCTCCTGCTGGCCCTCGGGGCCCTGGCGGAAGACCAGCAGCCGCACGCCGCCCTTGATGTTCGTCGGCTCCAGGACAGGCTCGTCCGGCAGGGGGGTCTCGGGGCTCACCGGCAGCGCGAAGAGGGCCAGGCCCATGGCCGCGGCGAGGACCGGCGCGGCCACCCAGAGCCGCCGAGGGCGCGCCCTACCCCGGATGGCGTCCGCCATGGCCGGAGCTGGCAGCCGAGCCAGGATGTCCGCGTCCGAGGCGGCCAACTCCTCCAGCTCGGACTGAACACCCTGGGCCTCGATGCGCGCCCTCAGGGCGGCGGCGGTGTCCTGGTCGAGCTCGCCGGCGTGCAGCTGCTCGAGCAGGAGCGGGGGGATGCGACTCACAGGCCCTCCAGCTCGGCGACGTGGGTCTTCAAGGTCCGGAGGCGCTTGCGCACCCCGGACACGGACAGGCCGACGGCGTCCGCGGTCTCCTGCAGCGTCATGCCATCGACCAGGTGCAGCGTGGCCATCGTGCGCGTCCCGGGCAGCTCGCGCTCGAAGATGCGATCGAGCAGCTGGGAGGCGACGGAGCGCTCCTCGGCCGGGGCCACCGCGATGCGCAGGAGCAGCTCCTCGCCCGGGTGCTCGGGCCGCCGACGCTGGCTGCGGAGACGGTTCAGGCAGGTGTTGGTCGCCATGGTGTAGAGCAGCGAAGACCCTGCCTGATCGAGCCGATCTCGGTGCCTCAGCGCCTTGACGAAGGTGTCCTGCATGGCCTCCACGGCGCGCTCCTCGTCCTTCAAAAGTGCACGGCACCGGCGCAGGACCATGGGCCCGAAGCGTCGGTACAGCTCCTCGACGTCAGCCGCCAAGTGAACCTCTCAGGACCTTCAACACCGCTCCTCGATTCAGGTGTCACCCTTGATCGAAGGCCTATCGGCTCAGAAGCAGAGGCGAGCCTCGGGGGCGTCGGACTCGCTGGACTCAGACACGTCCTGGCAGACCGTCTCGCCGTAGCAGTCGGCGTCGCCGGCGCAGGGCAGCGCGCAGACCCGGCTGCCCAGCACCGTGGCGCACTCCATCGCGCCGGAGCAGTCCTCGGTCGAGGAGCACGGCTGGCCCTGGCAGACCCCGCGCACACAGGCGGCCTCGTCGCTGCAGCCGGCGTCGTTTCGACAGCTGGCGCGCAGCTCGTCGATGCAGCCCAGGTTGAGCAGCAGCAGGATCATGAGCCCTCCTCGGCGCAGCCAGCGCCCGCGCTCAGCAGGGCGTCGATGGCGTACAGGAAGTCGGCCTCGCGCAGCAGCTCCTCGGCCAGGGCCTGCTCGGCGGGGTCGGTGAGCTCCTCGAGCACCAGCCCTCCGGCCTCCAGCCGGCTCGCGGCCTGCTGGACCAGCCCCTGGGCGTAGGCGGGCTCGACCTCGCCGGTGCAGGCCTGGGCGACGGCGTCCATCGCGATGGCCTGGTCGTGGAACAGGCTCAAGCCGAAGCTGCCCAGGCTCTCCGCGTGCGAGGCGGCGTAGCCGTAGGGGGTCTGGCCCGACCAGCTCAGCGCCAGCGAGTCCGTCTCGAGCGCACCCCAGGGGTCCAGCCAGGAGACCTCGATCCGACCCAGCTCCTGATTGGGCTCGAGCGTGCGCAGGGCGCCCACCTCGGGCGCCAGGGCCAGCAGGCGCGAGCGCCGATCGGTGACCCCCGCGCCGCCCAGCCAGGCGCTCTCCGAGGGCTCGCTCAGACCCAGCAGCGCGCCGCCCTGGACCTCCCAGCCCTCAGCGGGCAGCACCTCGAGCTCGATCTGGGTGGCCCAGGGCACGACCAGCTCGAGGCCCTGTTGGAGCCCGAGCTCGATCTCGTCCTCGCCCAGGGGCACGTACACCCCGCCGGCGCTGCGCTCGAGCTCCCAGGCGAAGTCCCCGCCCAGCTCCTGGCCCAGCGCCACCACGCTCAGGCCGACGCCCGCCAGCCCGTGGACGCGCGCCTGGCCGAGCACCGAGCCGGCGTCCTCGGCCTCGAGCTTCGGCGGCTGCTCGGTGAACAGCAGGACCCGGCTGACGCGCTGGTCCTTGCCGTGGTTGCCCGAGGCCAGGCTGAAGGCCTCGGCGAGCCCGGCCTCGAGCTCGGTGCTGCCCAGGCTCTCCAGCGCGCGGACGCTGCCGACCAGCTCGGAGCGCGCCGCGGCGTCCATGGGCTTGGGCTTGTTCGCTACGGTGACGGCGTCGTTGAAGAAGACCAGGCTGGCGAGGTCCCCCTCGTCGAGCTCGGCGATCACCCCCTCGAGCAGTCGCTGCAGCTGATCGAGGCGCTCGGGCCCCAGGCTGCCCGAGCTGTCCACGGCCAGCACCAGGTTCAGGGGCGGGCGCACGGCGGGCCCCGAGAAGCCCAGCTGCACGAGCACCTGACCGTCGGCCAGCAGCGGCGAGGCCAGGGCGGGCGAGGCCTGCAGGCAGAGCGAGCCCTCGCAGCCGGTGGCCTCGTCCAGCACAGGCAGATCCTGGCTCCAGTAGACGGCCGCGGCGTGGAAGTCCTGCACGCCGGGCAGCAGCCCGGCCTCGTCGACGACGCCGTGGGCGCGGCGCAGGGACTCCAGGCCCGTCAGGTCCGAGGCCGGCGGCGTGTCCAGCGTGACCGAGGTGCAGGCCAGCGCGAGCGGGATCACCGGAACAGCGCCTGGACAGCGTCCTTGTCCGAGGAGAAGTCCAGGGGCGCGTTGAGCAGGTGGCTGTTCTCGGGGTCCACGATGCGGGGGCGCAGCGTGCGCGCGACCTGGACCTGGTCGGTGCTGAAGCTGAAGGTCTCCATCAGCGCGGCGACCTGGGCGCAGGTGAAGTGGTTGCTGCCCGCGGCGCCCTGGATCAGGCCCAGCTGGTCGTCGCTGAAGCTCTCGTCGCCGACGGCCGCCAGCAGGCCCGCGAAGGCCTTGTCGTCCATCGGCATGTTCGGCTCGATGACGAGCTGGGAAGGGTTCGGGCCCGGCTCCGGCGAGGCGAAGCCCGCGGTGGCGAGCTCGACGAGGGAGATTGAGACGTTCAGGTTGACCTGGTCCGGGAGCAGCGGCGCCTGGGCGGCGAGGTGCTCGCGCTGCACCGGCCAGATCTCGCCGCCGTCCAGCTTGACCAGCACCCACTCGGCTTCGGCCACCTTCACCGAGGTGTCCGCCACGACCCGGTCGGTCAGGTCCTTGATGAGCAGGCTGTGCATGCCCTCGGCCAGGCCCTTGGCGTGGGCGGTCTTCTGGGCGTCCACGGGGAGCTGCTGGCCGTCGACGTAGACCGCGACGGGGCTGTCCACCTGGACGTGGAGCTCGCCGGCCAGCGCAGCGGACAGAGCGACAAAGAGCATGATCACCTCAGTAGAGCTGGTAGATCCGGACGGCCTCGTCCTCGGCCAGCAACTCGAACTCCTGCTTGATCATTCCCGCGCTCCGGACGAAGGCCTCGGCGATGAGCAGGTCCTTGTGGACGACGACGTAGCGTACGCGCTCCCGGCGAGCCACGGCCACCACGTCCTCGCGGCTCAGGCCACCGTCCTTGAGCTTGCGGGCCGCCGCGAAGACCTCCAGCGCGCCTCGGTTGGCGCCGGTGTTCAGCGAGGCGCTCAGAGGGTGCCCGTGCACGACCTGCTCGTAGAGGTAGGCCCGGCTGGCGGTCACCGGCAGGTTCACGATCGCGCCCTCGGGGGCCAGCGCCAGCTCGGCCAGGGCGCGGCTGTCCGGGATCGACGTGACATGGGGGAGCCCCACGGTCGGCCCGAAGGCCAGGAACTCGGCGGCGACCGCCAGCGCCACGGTGAGGGACATGCCCGGGTCCTCGCGGCGCGGGAGGGCCAGGGCAGCGAGCGCAGCCAGCGCCAGCGAGGCGACCTGGGAGCAGCGGTAGAGCAGGCTCAGCGCGTCGAAGCCCGGCAGGCGCTCGAGCAGCATGTAGGGCAGCGGGATCGCCCGCCCACGGAAGGAGGCCGGGAAGCCGTCCAGCACCAGCACCGGCCCCAGGGCCAGGACCACGCCCGCGCCCAGCGCCAGCAGCCAGGGGGCGGCCTCTCGAGGGCGGCGCCAGAGCGCCAGCGCCGCCAGGGCGATCAGGATCCAGCCCAGGTAGGTCGTGTGCACGTAGTCCCCGGGCCGGCCCTCGAGGTTCTGGAAGTCGGGGCTGCGGAAGGGCCCAGGGGTGACGAAGCCGCGGGGATCGGCCGGGCCCAGGGTGCGCCGCAGGCGAGCCAGGTCCTGGTCGTTCTTGATGTGCACGAGGCCGTCTTCGGCGCGCGCGACCTCGCGCACGGCGTGGGCCCAGGGGGCGGTCAGGGCCAGGCCCATCGCGGCGGCCAGCAGCAGGTGACGGCTGCGGTGGACCAGCAGCAGCGCGACCAGCACGCACCAGGCGCCGATGCCGGCGTACCAGCCCGAGATGGCGGTGAGGGCCAGCAGCGCGCCCGCGCCGAGCGCCCGCCACCACGAGGGCTTCTGCACCACGCCCACCAGGGCCCAGGCAGCCAGGGCCAGCCAGCCCGCCGAGACCGCCTCGGAGCTGCCGTTGTGCAGGTGGCTGACCACCACCGGCGCGAGCTGGTAGGCCACCCCCGCCAGCCAGCCGACCCCACCCAGGCGCCGACCCAGGGCGTGCGCGGCCAGGCCCGAGGCCGTGGAGTGACCGAGGCAGAGCAGAGAGTAGGCCGCCACGGGCCCGAAGAGCTGCACCAGCGGCAGCCCCAGCAGGGCGTTGAGCGGATCCGCCACGACCAGGCGCCCGCCGACGGGGTGCTGCAGCAGGTCGGTGAACAGCGGCAGGCGGCCGTCCATCACCGCGTCGTGCACGAACCAGAGCGACCAGATCGAGTTCCAGGCGTCCGATCGCTCGGCGCCTGGGATGAGCTGCCCCGGCGAGAGCACGACCGGCCACGTCAGCGCCACCGCGATGGCGCCATAGACCAGGATCGGCAGCAGGCGGCGGAGGGTCGGGGGCACAGCCGTCAAGCTATCGCGCTCAACTCCTCGCGATCCCGTCCGATGGCCGACCATGGAAAACGCCTGGTCCCGCTTCGATGACCGCTTCGGCCTGCAGCCGCTGTCGGACGCCTCCCCCATCTTCATCCTGGCCGCGGGCTGGCGCTCGGGCAGCACCCTGCTCCAGCGCCTGGTCTGCAGCTCGGGCGAGGCCCTGATCTGGGGCGAGCCCTACGGCCGAATGGGCATGATCCCGGCCCTGACCCGCAGCACGATGGCCCTGCGCGAGGACTGGCCGAGCGCCGGCTCCTTCCCCAGCGAGCGGGTCCTGGGCAGCCTGTCCGAGACCTGGATCGCCAACATGTACCCGGAGCCCGAGGCGCTCAAGCGCAGCGCCTTCGTCCAGCTCGAGGCCCTGCTGGCCGAGCCCGCCCGAGCCCGCGGCTTCCAGCGCTGGGGGCTCAAGGAGGTGCGGCTTCAGCGCATGGACGCCAACTACCTGGCCTGGCTCTACCCCAAGGCGCGCTTCCTGTTCCTGGTCCGCAACCCCTGGGACGCCTGGGCCAGCTGCAAGGGCGCCGAGTGGATGATCCGCTGGCCCGACCAGAAGGTCACCAGCGCCGCGCAGTACGCCGCCCACTGGCGCCGACTGACCGAGAGCTTCCTGGGCTGGCCCGACGAGCGGGGCATGCTGATCCGCTACGAGGACCTGGTGAAGCCCAGCTTCGACCTGGAGCAGATCCGCGAACACTGCGCCCTGAGCAGCGTCGACGCCAGCGTCCGGGACCAGAGGATCCGCGGCATGGACAAGCCCCCGAGCCCGCTCAACCAGCTCGAGGTCGAGCAGATCCGCGCTCGGACCGGCGAGTGGGGCGAGGTCTGCGGCTACGCGGGGCCCAGCGTGGACCCCGAGACCGGCCTGGCCGCGCTGAGCTGACGCTCAGTCCGCGTCGGAGACGCCCGGCGCGGCGTAGCTCCGAGGGTCACCGCCCTCGTTGCCGTTGAGCTCGAGCTCGCTGATCAGGACGGGGGGCACCGACCAGGCCCCGGGCAGCCCCCCCACGGTGCCGATGTGGTACCGCGCGGGCCCCGCGGGGCCGTCCAGGACGCCTATGAAGTCCCCCGTCTCACCGGCCATCACGATGTCGCGCAGCGCGCGGCGGTCGACCCCCGAGAAGACCAGGCCGCGCACCGGCTGGTGGCTGCCGTCCGGCATCAGCAAGTAGGCCTCGTAGGGCGTGGTCAGTCCTGGCGGGGGGCCCTCGCCGGTCATGTAGATGTCGAAGTCCTCGCTCATGGCGGGGGGCTCGATGCGACGGATCACCAGCACACCCTCGCGGCCGGTCTGGGCGGCCATGCGCAGGGCCTTTCGCTCGAGCGCCCGCGGGCCGCGAGCGCGGCTCGGGCTGACCCGCACCAGGCTGGGCTGGGCCACGCGGCGATCCCAG
>CALGIB010000802.1 GCA_937915955.1 uncultured Pseudomonadota bacterium | reverse complement strand
TGGCGGGGCAGGGCCGTCCGGATGCGCCCCTGCTGGTGCAGCGCTCCGATCTCGGCGAGCAGGGTCGCGACCTCGGCCTGGACCTCGGCCCGCATCAGGCTCCGGGCGCTGCGGTCCAGGCGGACGAGCTGCCAGGTGTCGATGCCCGGGTTGGCGCGCTTGAGCACCCGCCAGGCGGCCAGCGCGGCGACCTGGGTCGAGAGGGCCACGCTGTCGCGGTGGAAGGCCTGCACCAGGCGGCGCGACAGGCGGTCGGTGTAGACCCGGTCCCGCTGCGGATCCCACTGGACCTGACCCTCGGCGTCGCAGACATAGCGGCGGCGATCCACGCGCTGCCCCTGGGGTCCCAGGCTGTGTCCCTCGGCGTCCACCGGGTTGCCCATCAGGTCCAGCGGCGTGCCGAAGGTGACGTGCACCGCCTCGTCCAGGTTGGCCACGCGTCGAAGGTAGCTGGCCACCCGTCGGGGCTGGCTGAACTCGTCGTCCACGATGATGTAGCGCTGCTTGCCCTCGCGGCTCAGCGAGTCCCTCACCAGCGTCTCGGCCTCGAGCACGAGCGAGGTCGACAGGGTCAGCGGTACCACGAAGACGTCGCGGCTGTGGCCCTCGGCCAGGGTCTCCTGCCAGGCCTGGAGTCCGGTCCCGAGCAGCCCCTTCTTCACGCTCTTCTCGATGCGGCCGCTGCGGGAGCGGGTGCCGCCGGGGAAGAACAGCGAGTGGCAGCCGCGCTGGAGCAGCTCGGTGCTGTAGTCCTTCAGGGTGCTCTTGTAGATGCGCCCCTGCTTGCGACGGTCCACGGTGTAGGCGCCCAGGCGGCTCATCCAGAAGGCCATCATCGGGTTGCTGAACAGGTTCAGGCCGGCGCCGTAGGCGAAGGGCGGCAGGCCCGAGCGGTACAGGACGTAGCCGATGAGCGGCGAGTCCAGGTTCGAGAGGTGCGTGGGCGCCAGGATGATGGTCGAGGTCTTCGCCAACCGCTGGATCTGCTCGACGTCGCCGTGGATGCCGATGCGCGAGCCCGGGTCCAGGTCCCGCAGGAGCAGACGCCGAGGGTCGGTGGCGGTCACCAGGTTCGTCAGCGCGTTGGGGAGCAGCCGGGTCGCCACCCCGTAGGCGCGCTCAGAGAAGGGGTGGTGGATCTCTTGGGCGTAGCTGCGCACCAGCGCCCGGATGGCTTCGAGCAGCGGGCCGCGTCCCCCCGAGCCGATGGCGCGCGCCGCCTGGTCGACCAGCCGCACCTCCTCGTCGTGGCCGGGGTCCTCCTCGAAGCGCAGCCGCTCGCGGTAGACGGTGTCGGCCAGGAGCTCGGCCAGCTCGCTGAGGCTCTGGTCCTTCAGGCGCCGGTCCCAGCGGCCGACCAGGGCGTCGGCGACGGCGGGGATCGAGGGGCTGTGAAAGATGGCGGGGTAGTCCATTCGGCGACGCTACCAGTCGTCGCAGACCCCGTCCTCGTCGCCGTCCCAGCAGCCGCTGCCGATCAGCCGGCGGCTGACCTCGACCTCCTCGGAGTTGCCCGCGGTGACGACGGTCAGATCGGCGCTGAACTGGCCCTCGGCGTCCGGCTCGAAGAAGAGGCGCACCGGGAACTCATTGCCCGGCTCGAGCATGATGGGCAGCGGCAACTCCGGCACCTCGAAGGCCTCGACGTCGAGCCCGCCCAGGAAGATGTCGTGCACCGCCAGGGCCTTGTCGCCCGAGCTGGTGATGACGATCTCGGACTCGCCCACGGCCGTGGTCGAGGTCGGCGGGAACTGCACCGACTCCTCGGGGCTGAGCTCGATGCGGGCGCCGAGCTCCTCGGTCAGCGAGGCCTGCTCCAGGCCGTAGCCGTCCTCGGCGCAGGCGACGAGGAGGACCGGGAGCGTGAGGAGCAGGGGGAGGCGCGTCTTCATCACCCTCAGGTGTAGCAAAGGACGTGCCGGGCCGGAAGCCCCTGATTTCGCAGCTTCCATGCCAGCTGCGGTGGGACATGGGGGCCCAGCTGCGGACTCCGTGTCGCAGCTGGGCCCTCGGTCGCCTCGGTCAGTGCAGCTCTGTGCCGGCGAAGAAGTAGGCGATCTCGACCGCGGCGGTCTCGGGCGCGTCCGAGCCGTGCACGGCGTTCTCGCCGATGCTGTCGGCGTAGAGCGCGCGCAGGGTGCCCTCGGCGGCCTCGGCGGGGTTGGTGGCGCCCATGATGCGGCGGTTGGCGGCGATGGCGTCCTCGCCCTCGAGCGCGATGACGACGCAGGGGCCGCTGCTCATGAACTCGGTGAGCTCACCGAAGAAGGGGCGGGCGGCGTGCACGGCGTAGAAGCCCTCGGCCACCTCGCGGCTCATGTGGATCTTCTTCATCGCGCAGACGCGCAGGCCTTCCGCCTCGAAGCGAGCGAGGATGGCGCCGATGACGCCCTTGGCGGTGGCGTCGGGCTTGATGATGGACAGGGTGCGCTGGATGGCCATGGGTACTCTCCTGAGCCTTGATCTGGGGGCGCGCCATCTACCACGGTGAGCACTCTGCGCAAGCCTTGGGCGGCGCTGGAGTAGACTCCGCGAACCTCTGGAGATCCCGAATGAAGCAGCGCCAGATCGCCGACGGATTCCACATCAGCCTGACCATCGGTAAGGGCCTGTTCACCGAGCTGCTGGGCGCCGCCCTGCCCGTGACGGTCCAGAAGGGCCCCTTCAACCTGGTCCAGAACGCCCGCGATCTGGTGCGGCAGCTGCAGGTCAAGGAGAAGGTCGCCGGCCTGCTCGAGGGACCAGACAACGAGGCGCTGGTGCGCGTCAGGGACCGCGCGGCGACCGTCTGGGGCAACCGCCGGGAGCAGGTCTACGAGCTCATGGACCGGGTGATCCGGGTCGAGGGCGACTGGGAGGTCCAGCTGGCCAAGGAGGGCACGGACTTCAAGTACGGCAAGCAGCAGATCGGGGCCGAGGCCCACGTGAACCTCATCGCGCGCGGCACGGCGACGCTGCTGGACGCGAACATCCAGGTGCCCTTCACCATCGAGCACGCCATCGGGGCCGAGGTCCACCTGGGCGGCATCCACTACGACCCCGAGCAGGAGGCGCTGGTCGGCGTGGTCCAGGACGTCGGCGTCGATCTGGGCCAGAACATCCTGCTCCGCCTGGCCAACGACATCGCCAGCAAGCTCATCGAGGAGCACGCGCTGCCGCAGATCAACCCGGTGACAGTGCTGCCCAAGGCCCAGCTCGACGAGGCCATCGGCGGGGCCGCCACGGCCATCAAGCTCAAGATGGACGTCACCGACATCGTGCTCGAGATCGACGAGGAGTACGCCACCCTCAAGGTGAAGTTCGGCTTCAAGCAGCTGCAGCTCGAGGACCAGCGAGCCGGCAAGTAGGGGGTTAGCAGCGGGGGATCCCGGAGAGCCCCCCATGCTGCTGATCCTCCTGAGCTGCGCCACCGCGCCCCAGGGCCTGCGCTTGACCCCTGCCGGGGATGGCGCGGTCGTCCGCATCGACTGGGACGCGGAGCCCCTGCCCGACATCCCGTTCCCCAACGATCTGGCGACCCGGCCGGATCCGACGTCCCGCACCGGCCTGCGCGTGAACGTGCCCACGGCCGCCACGATCGAGGCCGAGACCGAGGCCCGCGAGAAGCTCAACCAGATGTCGGGCTTCGGCGTGTACGCGCCGATCACCGTGGCCTTCGAAGGTCGGCTGGACCTGGACATCCTCTGGGACCGCCACGGCGGCGACGAGCGCCTGGACCTGTCCCGGCTGGACGACGACGCCGTCTACATCATCGACGTCACGCCGGACAGCCCCACCTACGGCCAGCCCGTCGAGCTGGACCTGGGCGAGGGCCGCTACCCCTACGACGCCTGCGACAGCGCGCGGTACTTCCCGAACGACCCCCGCGCCGACCAGCCCAGCGTCGTGTTCGAGACCTTCGACGAGGACCTCAACGGCGACGGCGTGCTGGACTGGGGCGAGGACACCGACAACGACGGCGTGCTGGACAAGCCCAACGTGCACCCCGAGGGCGGCGACGCCCGGGACGATCTGCTGGTCTGGTACGAGCTGCAGTCCGACACGCTGATCCTGCGCCCCGTGGTCCCCCTGCGCGAGCGCACCACCTACGCGGTCGTGCTCACCAGCCGCCTGGTCGACGAGAACCACCAGCCGATCCGCAGCCCCTGGCCGTGGGTCAACCACACCGCCCAGACGCCCGCGCTCGAGCCCCTGAACGAGTCGCTGCCCGCGCTTGGGCTGGGCGTCGACGACGTGGCCTTCGCCTGGACCTTCACCACGGGTGACGTCACGGGCGACCTGGTCGACATGCACGAGGCGAGCCTGGGCGAGGGCCCCTACGGCTGGCTGACCGACGAGATCCCGCCCGCCATCCACACGGCTCAGCCCACCTGGGACGCCCCAGGGGCGGAGGGCTTCAACCTGCCGGTGCAGGAGGTCATGACGGCCCTGGTCGACCTGGGCCAGTTCGACCCGGTGGACGCCGCCGTGGTCCTGGCCAACTACGAGGCCTTTGGCGACCGCATCGTCGGCGGCGTGTTCACCACGCCCTACCTGCTCGCGGACAAGGACGACGGGGGCTTCGATGACAGCGACGAGTGGTTCGTCATGGACCCCTCCACCGGCAAGCTGGACTACACGGCCCAGGACGTGGCCTTCACCTGCGTGCTCCCCAAGGAGGGCCAGCAGCCCTTCCCCGTAGCGATCTACGGGCACGGCTACGGCAGCTCACGCTTCGAGTTCCTGGGCTTCGCGCACGCCTTCAACCGCCTGGGCTACGCCGCCTGCGCGATGGACTTCCCCGGCCACGGGCCCACGGTCGGCCAGGACGAGCAGATCGTGATCGAGACGCTGCTCGAGGAGCGGGGGCTGCTGGCTTTCTGGACCCACCTCCGGGACGCCCGCTACCGGGACCTGAACAACGACGGAAAGCCCGACAGCGGCGGTGACCAGTGGTCCGCCGACGCCTTCCACACCCGCGACATCGTGCGTCAGGCCGTGGTCGACTGGATGTGGATGGTCCAGGGCTTCGAGCGCTGCGGCCTGGACGACATGGACCGCGGCGACGTGGACACCGTCGCCAGCTGTGACTGGGACGGGGACGGCACCCCGGACATCGCCGGCGGCTCGGACATCGTGATGGTGGGCGGCAGCCTGGGCGGCATCAACCTGGGTGTGGCCGCTGCGGTCATCCCCGAGGTCAAGGCCTTCGCCCCCATCGTGCCCGGCGGCGGCCTGCTGGACGTCGGCATGCGCACCGAGATCGGCGGCGCGGTCGAGGCCATGTTCGGCCGCCTCGTGACGCCCATGTTCCTGGGCTACCCCCAGGAGGACGGCAGCCTGCAGGTCGTGCAGATGGTCAACAGCGTCACCGACATGGAGACCCTCCACGTCGCCACGCTGCCCACGGTGCCCGCGGGTGGTCGCTTCGTGGTCGAGAACCTGGAGACGGGCGAGGTCCGCGAGGGCTGGATCCCCGAGGACGGCGGCTTCCGGGTGTCCATCGCCGCGGACGCCGCCGACGGCTACGAGAAGCGGCTGGTGGCTGGCCTCCCCGAGGCGGACGAGTACGACGGCTTCCCACGCTCGGTGCAGGACAACGAGGGGCTGGGCGACCGCCTCGTGATCACGATCTACGACGCGAACGAGGCCGAGGTCGCCCACATCGACAGCTTCGAGCAGACCATCCTGCACGAGGGCGTGACCTACGAGGCGGGCTCGCCCCTGGTGGCCGGCAACACCGGCTTCGGGCACATCCGCGGCACCCCCGAGCTGAGGCGGGTGGCCATGGTCTTCGGCGCCATCCTCGAGGCCGGTGACCCCATCGCCTACGCGCCCTACTACCCGACGGGCCTGGTCGACGACGTGCCCGTCAACGTGCTCCTGATGCCCACCATCGGCGACGAGATCGTGCCCGTGGCCACCGGAATCGCCATCGCGCGGGCCGCTGGCCTCATCGAGCGGCACCAGATCGACGAGCGCTACGGGATGAGCCAGGACCAGTTCCTGGTGAACCGCGGCGTGGTCCAGGGCCTCGAGGAGTGGGGGCCCTGGCTCGACGACGAGGGCTACCCGGCGCTCTTCGACCCAGACGACCTGGACAACGGCACCGACGGGACCGGCGCGCCCTCGGACGCTCCGCTGCGCCTGACGACCGAGACTGAGAGCGGGGTCCTGGCGCTGCGCTTGCCCTACGTGCGCACCACGGGCACCCACGCCTTCGCGCTGCCCGAGCCCGAGGCCGACTTCGACATCGCGCACTTCGCCATCTTCCAGGTCGGCTCCTACCTGGCGACCGGGGGCACCGAGCTCTCCGACGACCCCTGCCTGGAGGACGCGAGCTGCTCCTGGATCCCGGCCTATCCGGACGAGGGAGGTGCCCGATGACGGCGCTCATGCTCCTGGGCCTCGCCCGGGCGGAGACCCTGGAGGAGATCGCGGAGACCGACGTCACGATGCAGGAGCGCGACGGACGCTTCGACCACCACGGTGAGCTGCGCGTGATCGGCACGCTGCCCCCGGACTTCGTCGTCGACAGCGAGGGCAGCACCGTGGGCCAGGGCTTCGTGCTCGAGACCCGGGCGCGCCTGGGCGCCGACCTGGATCTGGGCGGAAGCACCCTCTTCGCCGAGGGCGACGTGCTCGACGCGCAGGCCCTTGGCGACACCTGGGATCTGGGCTCGATCGACGAGCGCCACCGAGACCAGAAGGGCTACCTCGACGCGGACGCGTATCGGCTGCGGGAGCTCTACGTCTCCGGGCTCATCAAGGTGGTGAAGGTCGACGTGGGCCTGCAGACCAGCCACTGGGGGCTGGGCATGGTGGCCAACGACGGCGGCCACGACCCTGGCTTCGGCCGCAACGACCTCGAGGACCGCGTGCTGCGGCTCAAGGCGGCCACGATGCTGCCGGACCGAGACCTCGCCTTCGTGCTGGCGGCTGACCGGGTCGTCTCCGACGACATCGCGCGCTGGGCCGACGGCCAGGCGGCCTACCAGGGCATCGCGGCCGTGCTCAGCGGGGACCCCGGCGGCACCCACGCCGGCCTCTACGGTGTCTACCGACGCCAGCTGGAGCTCGACCGGCGCCGGGTGACCGAGGCCGTGGTCCTGGACGCGACCGGCGCATGGGTGAGCGAGGTCGCTGGGCTCGACCTGCGCGTCGCGGGTGAGGTGGCGCTCATCACGGGCACCACCAGCCGGGCGCTGAGCTACCAGGAGCGCAGCGCGCTGGACCTCCGCAGCATGGGGGCCACCGGGCTGGCCGAGCTCTCGGGCTTCGCCGAGGACCGAGGCGCCCTCGCGCTGAGGGCGGGCTACGCCAGCGGAGACGCCGACAGCGCCGACGGCCAGAGCTCGGACTTCGCCTTCGACCGGAACTTCGACGTCGGCATGGTGCTCTTCGACGAGCTCGGCGGGGCCTTGGAGGCCTCGACCTACCGGCTGATCAGCGACCCCCACCACACGGGGCACACCCCGGACGGGGCCGAGGCCACCGTGACCGAGGGCTCCTTCAAGAAGGCCACCTTCGTGCAGCCCGTGCTCACCGCGCGCGTGCACGAGCAGGCCGAGCTGAAGCTGGGCTACCTCATGGCCTGGTCGACGGCGCCCATCTCCGAGCCCTTCGAGAGCCACCGCGCGGGTGGAGTCCCGGTCAACCACCTCGGTGAGGCGACCAGCGGCTACCGCATCGGCAGCGAGCTCGACTGGTCGGCGCTCCTGGGCAGCGGCAAGCTGGAGTCGGGGCGAAGCGCGCCGCAGCTGCTGCTGCAGGGTGGGCACGCCTTCCTGAGCCCGGATCTCGGCGGCGGCAGCCTGCACCTGGTCTCTGCGCAGGCCCGCTACCGCTGGTAGCTGGCCTCAGTCCACCTCGGCCCCGCTGGGCTGCGGCGGGCTCGCCCTGAGCGCTCGATAGCGCTGGGCCAGGACCAGGGCGACCGCCCCCCAGGCCAGCGCGACCAGCACGCTCAGGGGCGCGACCATCGCCGTGACGGAGAGCGAGATGAGCCCCTGCAGCATCAGCGCAGCGCCGCCCTTGGCGAGGCGGTAGGTCAGGATGTCGATGATGGCCTTGCCCTGGGTCTTCTCTTCGTAGGACAGGGGCAGGTAGAGCATCTCCTTGGCCGCGCGGAAGACGCTGTAGTCCAGGACCTTGCTGGTGACCTTGCTGCCGGCCGCGACCAGGAAGCCCGGGCTGAACAGCAGCGCCAGGCTGGCGGCTCCGAAGAGCGCCGGCACCCCGACGAGCACGCCTCGCACGCCCAGGATCCGGACGATGAAGGCGGTCAGGAGCTGCAGCGTCAGCGCCCCGTAGCTGATGGCCTCGTAGACCTTGGAGATCTGGGCCGTGCGCGCGTCCTTGTCGGGGAAGGCCGCAGCGGCGATGTCCTGGAACTGGTAATCCAGCAGGTTCATCAGGATCTGCCCGAGCAGCACGAGCAGCAGCATCAGCACCAGGTAGCTGCTGGAGCGGAGCAGCCGGAGGCCCTCGCCGAGCGGTGCTCTGGGCTTGGGCCTGGGCGCCGGGAGCGGGCTGACCCGGCCCAGGGTCAGCGCGGCCGCCGCGACGCCCAGCAGCACGGGGACGACCAGCCAGATGGCCTGATCCGTGCCCCACTCCGCCGTGCCCCAGCGCAGCAGCCGGGCCCCGAGGATGCCCCCGACCGAGCCGGCGGCGCAGAACAGCCCATAGATGCGGCGGGCGGACTTCAGGTTGAACAGGTTGTTGGCGATGCTCCAGAAGGACTCGACGAGCACCACGATGTAGACGTCCTTCCAGACGTACAGCAGGTAGGCGGATCCGGGCACCTGGCGGCTCCGGGCCAGCTGCACCAGGGCCAGCAGCAGGACGCTGGCCAGCGCCGCGCCCGCGGCCACGCGGTCCAGGCTCACGCGCGCGACGACCCGGTTGTAGGCCGCGACCGTCAGGGCGACGCCGGCCGCGATGGCGAGCCAGGCCTTGGGCAGCGCCTCGACCCCGTGCTCGGAGACGAAGATCGACTCCGCCGCCGGCCGCACGATCTCGTAGCTGGCCAGGACCAGCACCGCGATGCCCGCCAGGACGGCGGCGCGGAACAGCTCGGCGCGGCTCATCGAGGGGGCAGCCCCTGCCAGGCGCGGTAGGCGTCCCGGCGCATCCAGGCGTTCATCACGCCGTAGTCGATGCGCGCGTGGATGGGGGTGTAGTCCTCCTCGAAGGACTCGGGCATGCCGGGCTCCACCACCAGCTCACGGGGCTTGAGCGTGAAGACGCCGTCCTCGGGCAGGTAGAGGTCGGGCTAGAGCCCGAACACGTAGGCCGGATCGGACTTCTCGTGGCCGGCCAGCCCCTCGCCGAAGCCGGTGGCCTCGGTGCGGGCGATGTGTCGGTTGGTTAGCCCCCACATGT
>CALGIB010000801.1 GCA_937915955.1 uncultured Pseudomonadota bacterium | reverse complement strand
CCGCGCTCCGCAGCAGCAGCAGCCGCAGCAGCCCCTCCGTCAGCGTGGCCCCGCGGCCGCCGAGGGCGGCGAGCCCCGCGTGGACCTGAGCAAGTTCGTCGACGTGACCCTCGTCGTGGGCGTGGACCAGGTCAAGTGCCGCATGTCGAAGGAGGATCACGGAGTGCTGCTGCACCGCTGGATCCTCTCGAGCGAGGACATGATCGTCAGCGTGCACTACAAGTCGGGCGAGGAGCAGTTTGTGCTCCGTGGCTCGGCCTCGGCCCGCATGCAGGTCTCCACCCCGGATCCGAGCCGTCGCCACCCGATCGCCCACGTCCGCGCCACGGGGGACCTCCGGGAGGCCCTCCTCGCGCAGGTCGATGAGCAGGCCGCGGGAGCTGGGGAGGAGCCCTGATGGCTGAGTCCAGGAAGCGCGCCCGCCCCCCCGTGGATCAGCGGCACTTCCAGACGCTCCGGACCTTCGGACAGGAGGCCCAGGTCGCTCGGATGAGCGAGGACCAGCAGCGCAAGCTCTGGGCCATCACCTGCAAGGCCGCCAAGCTCCCCGTGGTGCCGCTCGAGGCCGTGCGCGAGTCCTACATGACCTTCTTGCAGGGCGAGGCCGCGCACGCGAGGCTGCTCTGCAAGGACGACGGCGTAGCCCCTGGCCTCGTGCGGGTCAGCACGACCTACCGCAACAAGATCGTCGCCGCGGTGACGATGCCCGTGGAGGCCCTGATGTCCGCGATCCTGCCGACCTTCAGGCGGCACTACCCCACCGATGAGGAGGCGCTCGTGGTGCTGCTCGAGCTCTTCGAGGCCAGCAAGCTGCCTCGAAAGAGGAGGTCCGAGTGAACGAGAGCACCGCCGACACCCTGGGTCGCTCGGACGCCGTCCTGGCCCTGTCCCGAGCTGCTGAGCACGCCTCCATCGAGCCCGTGCTGCGGGTCGTGAGGGCCTTCATGCTGCACCGGGGCCGCACGCTCTTCCCCCCTGGTCGCAGCAAGCTCCTCGAGCGCGTCCTCGACGCGCCGAACTCCAACCCGATGCTCTCGGTCCAGGTCGGTCAGCGGGCCATCCAGGTGATGGGCATGCTCGAGCGGATTGGGGCGCAGCCGGAGGACATCCGAGCCTGGGTCTACTGGATCGCTGGGGATCCGAAGAGGCCTGACGGGGGCTTCGTGCGGATCTTCCTGGCCTCCTACAACGATCAGATGGCCCAGCGCGTCGTCCATGACCTGACCGAGCGGGCTCGCCAGGCTGACCAGCGCCTGCTCATGGC
The DNA here is from genome assembly GCA_937915955.1 of uncultured Pseudomonadota bacterium. Classification (GTDB taxonomy): domain Bacteria; phylum Myxococcota_A; class UBA796; order UBA796; family CAJQPC01; genus JAAESX01. The sequence goes on along the minus strand of CALGIB010000801.1, from coordinate 3,987 downwards.
CGACCGCCGCCTCTTCGACACCGACCTCCGCAAGCTGCCCGAGCGGCACCAGCAGATCGTGAGGGAGGCCTTTGGTCGGGCCCGCTGGCTGCTCGAGCAGGACGACCCCGAGCAGTACCGCGTCCAGATCGACGCGACCCGGAAGCTGGCCCGTCGCCTGCAGGCCCTCCAGTGAGGCGCGGCCCCGGGGGTCGAATCTACGCGCGCTGTGGCTCGGCTGGCTTCCACGTCGAGGCCCTGCAGTCCGCGCTCTCGTCGGCCTCCAGGGTGAGCTTCTCGATGCCTGGCAGCTTCTGCCCTCGGACCCAGCACGAGCTCAGGGCCTGGCAGCGGGCGCAGCGCCTGCCGCAGACCGGTGACCTGGATCGCGGCACCTGCCAGACGCTCTGGGGGGTCGACGCCCCACCGCTCCGCGATCGCGTGCACTCCATGGCCGCCTGGATGATGGGGATCGGGGAGCTCGGCACCACCGTGGATGGGACCCTGGGCTTGCGCTGGGGCCACTTTGGCCTCTCGACCCGCTCCGGGCGTCTGCAGGAGGCCCTCGCAGGCCTGTCCCTGGAGAGGCCGGAGCTGCTGACGCGGCTCGGGGCGCTGCCCGTCGAGCACCAGGTGGCCTTCTGGCTCGGGCATCGACGAGGTGATGGCCAGGTCAGCTCTCCGGGCCTCGTGAGCTGGCTCCCGCGCATCCCTGAGCCCCACGTCCTGAGCCTGCAGCGCGACGTCGTGGACGCTCTTTGGGTGGGCCTCCCTCAGGAGGTCGAGGTCGCGAGTGAGGAGGTGGAGGTCGCCCAGACCTTCCTCGAGCGCGTGCTCGTGGACGCCTTCGTGCCCGAGTGGAAGGCGTGGAAGCTCGGTGATCCCGGCCAGCTCCGTCGCCAGCTCAACGAGCTCTCTTCGCAGCTGGCCCTCGGGCGCCTCCTGGGGAGGCTGCCCGACGGGCACTTCGGCCCTGACGGGGTCGCCGTCGAGAGCTTCGGGATCGGCTGAGGACGTGAGAGGCCCTCGCCGATGCGCCGTGGCGCAGTCGGGGAGGGCCTGTCGATGGTCCCTCCATCAGCTGGAGGGGGCCGATCTCACTTCTTCTTCAGCTTGTACACGGTCTTGGTGTAGCCCTTGTGCTTGCCCTTGCCGGTCTTCTTGGCGGGGATGCGGACGGTCACCTTCTTGTACTTGCTGGACTTCTTGAAGCTCTTGGCCATGATGCGGATCTCCGGGTGTTGGACCCGCGAGGTGCGGGATGTGAAGGAGGGTAGCACAGTCCGACATCGTCGTCACGACATCGTCGCGACGACCTCCACAAAGCCCCTGTGAAGACGTGGGTCTACCGGCCTCGCTTGGGCCCAAACTCTCGGTAGAGGCCGAAGGAGGTCACGATCATGCCGATGAGCGTCAGGATGGTGGTGACGGGCTTCGGCGGCCAGACGTCCTGGATGACGACGGAGACCGGCTCGGCCTCGGAGCCGCTCATGGCGGTGATCTCGTCCAGGGCGTGGAGGCGATCGATGTCCTCGGGCCCGACCTCGAGGAGCCGAGTCATGCCCTCGCGCCAGGCGTAGCGGGACCGCGGCCAGCTCTGGATCGTGTAGAGCCAGCCGTTCGGCATGAGCTGCGCGCGGAGCGCCGAGCCCTCGGGGCCCAGGAGGACCGAGGCCTTCGAGTGGCTGATCATCGAGGCCAGGAGGCGCAGGAAGGTCGACAGCCTCGGGTCAGCGCCCTGCTCGGACTGGCCGAGCACGGCCGCGGCCAGCAGGGCTGAGGCGGCCTCCGGGTCCTTCGGGCCGACCTGGGCCGCGGCCTGGATGAGCGCGGCCGGGTCCTTGAGCACCTTCGGGTCTGTGAGGCCAGCGCGCTCAGCCAGCTCCACCGGGATGGCCAGGCGACGAGCGAGCAGCTCGACGTGGCTCTGGAGGGGTGACCCGAGCTCCGAGCGGGGGGTGTAGGGGGGGCGCGTGGGGGCTGCGGGGGCCGGCGTCACGGCCTTCGGCTGGACCGGAGCCATCGGGCGGAGCCGGGGGGCTGGCGGCGGAGGGGGCCTGATGTCCTGGGCCGGGATGGCCAGGCTCTCGTCGAAGCCCTCGAGCAGCTCATCGTCCGTCGCCATGCGTGGATCGGCCGGTGCCATGTCCAGCTCATCCAGGCCGTCCAGCTGGTCCTCCTCGTCGTCGTCCAGGTCCTCGTCCTCGATGCCGTCGAGGGTCAGGTCCTCGAAGCCGAGGTCCGCCGCGAGCACGCGGTCGAGGTGCTCGTCGTGCCAGGCGTCGGCGTTGTCCTCGCCGCCATCTTCATCGCCGTCTTCCTCGCCCCACTCGGAGGCCGCTCCGTTCAGGAGGGCGTCCAGGCGACCGTCCAGGCCAGGGTCCTCGGAGGGACCCCCGGGGATGACCGGGTCGTCGTCGCCCTGAGCCTGTCCGGTCAGCAGCTGCTGGAGCAGGGCGTCGTCGTCCTCGGTCCAGGTCTCGGTGGGGGTCTCGGGCATGGCACCCAGCATAGCGCTTCCCGGGGCCACCTTCAACGACCGAGGCGGCTCCGGAGGCTCTCGAAGAACCACTCGGGCCCGACGAGGTCGGCGACCTGGTCGACTCCGCTGTCCCAGCCTTCAGGGGCGACCTCACCGAGGCCCAGGATCTCGAGGCCTCGGAAGTAGATCCGATAGCAGGTGTAGCCCCTGGCATCGATCTGCTCGGCCGCAGCCTCGGAGCTCTTGAGCACGAGCTCCGAGAGGCCGATGCCCAGGCGATCGGCGGCGATCCTCAGGCGCTCCTTCTGATCCGGAGCTGTTCGCGCGGAGATGCTCACCTCCCCGGTATAGCACGCTGTGGCGGGCTGGTCCTGCAGGCTCATCGCTTGTTCCTCCTGGCGGCTCGCCTCGCGGCCCGATTGGGTCGACCCGGCCGAGGGTCGAGGGTGGGCATGACCCGCGAGTCCACGGAGATCCGCGCGGGCTCGCCCTGGGTCGAGGAGGCCCGCTCGAGCTGCAAGAGGTGCTGGATCGGGCTCTCCACGCTGCTGCCGATGATGAGGGCCCGGCCCTCTCGAGGCACAGCGATCGAGGGGAGCTGGTCGACCAGCTCATCGAGCTCGAGCTGCCGCCAGGCCAGGACGGTGGACGCCTCGATGAGGTCACCGGCCGGAAGGCAGCGGCCACGGATCGTCGACAGGGACAGCAGTCGGCCCTCCGGGTCCCTCATCGCCAGCACGCGCAGCCCAGGCAGGAGGAGCTCGAGCTGCAAGGGGGTGCCGTCGAGCTCGGGCAGTGGTCCCCTGGACCAGCCCTCCTCGGGTGGGGTCTCACCCATGGGGCACCTTCAGGGTGCCCTCGACGACGGTCACGCGGGTGAAGGCGACCGACCCATCCTCTGCGATGGTCACGGACCGAACCCCGACGGCCTTCATCTCGGCCAGGAGCAGGCTGATGGCTGAGACGAGCTGCGCGTCCCAGGGCGGCGGCGTGAACCTCACGACCTCTCGTTGGGGCGGGACCTGGATCGCGGGGGCTGCCTGGGTGGCCTCCGGGGGGGCGACGGCAGGGGTGGGCGTTGGCGTGGACACGGCGCTCGGGGGAGGCGTGGAGGTGCTCATGATCTTGTCCTGGGATGCGGCCTTGGCCGACGGTGGCGACGTGATGACGAGGCCCTTCTGGGACCTCCTGCGGAGGGTCGAGGGGTGGGGCGGGCGCAGCCGATCGGCCTCCTCTCGCGTCCAGCAGAGCTGCAGCCTCGAGAGGACGAGGTCTCCGGCTTCGGGGTCGCTCACGAGCAGCGCGACCTGTCGGAGGCCCCCGCGCAGGGGGTTGATCCAGACGAGCCGCCCTCGCTCCGGGTCCTCCCCGAGGGCGGCGGCGGTCCACCTGCGGACGCTGTCCTGACGACAGACCTTGAGGGCCTGCCTCCACAGGTCCATGGCGCGGAGTCGGTCCTCTCGAGGGAGGCGGCTGGCCAGGGCCTCGACGGTGGAGCCGGCCTCCGAGGTGTGCAGGAGGTGACT
>CALGIB010000800.1 GCA_937915955.1 uncultured Pseudomonadota bacterium | reverse complement strand
GGTGTCCGCGCCCAGGGTGACAACGGGGTCGTGCATGAACATCAGGATGTTGTCGTAGCGGCCCTCGGTCGCCTGGGGCAGCCAGTAGAGCTGCTCGTTCCAGCGCGAGCCCATGCGCTTCTTGCCGGAGTCCAGGATGAGGAAGCGCCAGATCTCGTCCTCGACGCGCACGTCGAAGTGGTACCAGCTGGCCACCCGCGCGTAGCCGATGTCCAGGCCGCTGCCCGGGAAGGCGCCCTCGATGCCAGTGAGGTGCTTGTCCATCTTGTATTCGTGGTCACCGGCCACGATCAGCGCAGGGACCCGGTAGCCCTCGGTCGTGGGCACGGACTCGCCGTCGAGCACCTCGCGCCAAGCCAGATCGAAGGCCTGCCAGTTCTTGTCCGAGCTGGCGGCGACCGCGTCCCCCATCAGCAGGACGAAGTCCAACTGCTTCTGATCGACCTTGCGTCGGAGGTCGCTGATCATCGCGTCCGTCGGCACGCCCCCCAGGTTGCCGACCACGGCGAACTGCAGCGTGCCCGTGGAGGTGAGCTGGTCGTCCTCGTCCGCGTAGATGGCGTGGTCGGGGATCTTGTGCGGGTTCACCGCGCAGGCGCTGAGGGCGAGCGTTCCGCAAGCCAGGATCAGGAGCTTCTTCATGGCGCGGAGACTGCCACTGGCTCTGGCCTCGGGCAAGGCGCCTGACAGCATCTCGACCAGCCCGACTATGCTCGGGCGCATGCTGATCCTGTTGCTGGCCTGCGCGCCCAAGCCCCCGCCGCGGTCGGTCCAGGCCATGGAGGCGCCCACGCCCGACGCGCCCGCGCCGACATGGACCGCGCCCCCCGGCACCTGGGGCCTGCACGCCAGCGACGTCCAGGGACCTCTGGGCCGGGTCGAGCCCGCCTGGGAGCTGCACCTGGACGCGCCGGTGACCTCCTCGCCCGCGGCCACCGGCCAGGCCTTGTACGTGCACGCCGGGGACCGCCTCGTGCGCGTGGATCTCCAGGGCAGGATCGCCTGGTCGGTGGACGTGGCCGGGCAGGCGCCGCCGCTCTACGCCGACAACGCGGTGTTCGTGGCCCAGGGCCGCCGCATGGTCTCGCGCAGCGCCGTCGACGGGCGACAGCTGCTGGACATGGACGCCTTCGGCGAGCCGCGGGGCGAGGCCCTCGTGCGCGGCGACGAGGTCGTCTGGGTCACCCGCTCGGGGCGGCTGGTCAGCAGCGCCGGTTGGTACGTCGAGGAGGCCCTGTCCGCCAGCGCCGGACCCAGCCAGGACGAGGATCGCCTCTGGTTCCCCACCGACGAGGGGGAGCTCATCGCCCTGAAGGGCCGGGAGCTGGACTGGGTCGCGCCGCTGGGAGGCCCCGGCGCGCAGCGCGTGGCCTTTGACGGCGAGCGCCTGCTGGTCGTCACCGCGCCGTACGGAGGAGAGCGGGGCAGCGTTCGCTGCTACCGGGCCTTCGACGGCGAGCTGCTCTGGGAGCGTCTGCTGCTGCTCAAGGCCTCGGGAGCCCCGGCCTGGCACCCCCGCGCGGGCTGGCTGGTGGCCGAGGCCAGCGGCGTCATCTACGCGCTGGATCCCGAGAGCGGCTCCCTGAACTGGACCGTGGAGCTGGGCGAGGGCCTGTCCACGGGCCTGGTGGTGGCCCGAGAGCGCGCCTGGGTGGGCTCGCCCTCCGGCAAGGTCTGGCAGCTCGACCTGGACGACGGCGTCGTCTGGGGTCACGTCGAGGTCGGCAGCGCCGTGGTCGGAGGCCTCAGCGTCTCGGAGGGGCTGCTGACCGTAGGCACCGCCGACGGTCGCCTGATCGCCCTGAAGTCGGCGCCCTGAGGCCCCTCACTCGACCGTGACGCTCTTGGCCAGGTTGCGGGGCCGGTCGATGTCCCGTCCCAGCGCCAGCGCCGCCTGGTAGGCCAGCAGCTGAAGGGGCAGCACGGTCACCAGCGGCGACAGGATGCCGGGGGTGGCGGGCACCGCCAGGCTCACGTCCGCCAGCTCCTCGGCCTTCTTGTCGCCGATCGTGTGCACGATGATCAGCGCAGCGCCACGGGCCCTGACCTCGTGGATGTTGCTGAGCGTCTTCTCGCGGTGCTCGTCGTCGGGGACGATCGCGATCACGGGGGTGCCCTTCTCCAACATGGCGATGGGGCCGTGCTTCATCTCCCCGCCGGGGTAGGCCTCGCAGGGGATGTAGGCGATCTCCTTGAGCTTCAGGGCGCCCTCGAGGGCCACCGGGAAGGACGGACCGCGCCCCATGAACAGGGCGTAGCGGGCGCCGGCGAGCAGCCGCACGGCGGCTTGGATGTCGCCAGGCGCGGCGAGGTAGTCCTTGACGGCCTGCGGGATGGCCATGAGCTCACGAGCCAGGTGCTGGGCGTCGTGGGGCGCCAGGGTGAGCGTGCGCGCCAGCCAGAGCGTGAAGATGTAGAGGGCCGAGACCTGGCTGGTGAAGGCCTTGGTCGAGGCCACCGCGACCTCGGGCCCCGAGTGGATGTAGACGCCCGCCGCGCAGGTGCGCGCGATGCTGGAGCCGACCACGTTGACCACGCCGAGCACGCGGCCGCCCTTGACCTGGACCTCCTTGATGGCGCCGAGCGTGTCCGCCGTCTCGCCGGACTGGGAGACCGCCAGGTACAGCGCCTTGGGGTCGATCACCGGGTTGCGGTAGCGGAACTCCGAGCTGATCTCGGCCGTGGCCGGCACCCGAGCCAGCCGCTCGATGGCCTGGGCCCCGACCATGGCCGCGTGGAAGCTGGTGCCGCAGCCCAGGAAGGTGATGCGGGGGATCTCGGTGAGGTCCCGCGGCGACAGCTCGAAGCCGCCCAGGCGGGCGTGCCCCAGGTCGGGCTGGACCCGGCCGCGCAGGCAGCGGCCGATCGACTCGGGCTGCTCGTGGATCTCCTTGAGCATGTAGTGAGGGAATACGCCCTTGTCGTCGCCGCCGTAGATGGCCTCGAGCTCGGCGATGTCGTGGATCGCCTCGGAGCCGTCCAGCTGCGTCGTGCGCACCTCGTCCGCGGTGATCTCCGCGACCTCGCGGTCCTCGAGGTAGATGACCCGCTGGGTGTACTTGACCAGCGCGTGGCTGTCCGAGGCCAGGAAGTTCTCGCCCTCGCCCAGGCCCACGACCAGGGGGGAGCCGTTGCGAGCGGCGATGAGCAACCCCGGGTGGTCCTGGAAGACCACGACCATGCCGTAGGTGCCGCGGACCTCGCCCAGCGCGTCGACCACGGCCTGGTAGGGATCCCCCTTGTAGTGGCGCGCGATCAGGTGCGGCAGCACCTCGGTGTCGGTCTCGCTCAAGAAGCGCGAGCCCTCGGCCACCAGGCGACTCCGCAGGGCGTCGTCGTTGTCGATGATGCCGTTGTGCACCACGGCGATGCGACACGCCCCGTCCATGTGCGGGTGGGCGTTGGCCTTCGTCACTCCACCATGGGTGGCCCAGCGGGTGTGGGCGATGCCGATCTTCGCCGCGCTCTCCTCGGGCATCGCAGCCACGAGGTTGGCCACGCGCCCGACTTCCTTGACGACCTGCATGCCGCTGGGGCCCACCAGGGCCACCCCTGCCGAGTCATAGCCGCGGTACTCGAGCCGCCTCTGCCCCTCCAGCAAGACCGGACTAGCACGCC
>CALGIB010000799.1 GCA_937915955.1 uncultured Pseudomonadota bacterium | reverse complement strand
ACGAACTCGACGGGCTCGGCCTTGAGCGGGGAGTGGGTGGAGCTCGAGCTCGACACGGCCAGCCTCATCGCCTCCGGCTACCTCGAGGACGACGGCGCCGACCTGCGCGTGTTCACCCACGATGGGCCGCTGCTCGAGTACTGGATCGAGACCGTCGAGCTGGACTCGGCGACCACCACCGTCTGGGTCTACGTGGACGAGGTCGACTCGGGCGACACCGACTTCACGGTGACCTACGGCAACAGCGCCACCGAGCGCAAGTCCCTGTCCTGGTGGTTCGACGGCTTCGACGCCGACACCAGCGCCTTGTACGACACCGAGTACGGCTGGGGCACGCCGTCCTGGGCCTGGGACACGGCCAGCAGCACCATCGGCACGGACAGCACGAACTCCGACTTCTACCTGTGGCCCTCGGATCTCACCCTGGGCGACACCGTCTACGTCGAGGTGGAGGCCTGGATGCACGACGACGACGCGGTGGGCGTCAGCCTGTACGACAGCAGCGTCGGCTACGCCTCGGCGGTCATCAGCGACGACTACGACGGCGACTACCACAACGGCGGGGACGAGTGCATCGTGCTGCACAGCAGCCTGCCCACGAACCACTACCAGGGCGTGCAGCAGCTGGATCTCGGCGACCTGGTCAGCGCCAGCAGCAGCCAGGCCGTCGGCCTGTACTGGGACGGCGTCGACCTGCACTACGTGCTCAACGGCAGCGATCTGGGCGACGTGACGCTGCTCAGCGCGCCGACGCTGGCGGGCATCGGGGCCTTCGCCGCCCAGGGCAGCCCGGGGGCCGAGGCGGACTACCTCTGGGTCGGCGGCGAGCCCATCGACTTCGACCCCGACGACATGAGCAGCAGCAGCTCGGTCAGCACCGGCAGCGAGTCCGCGTTCTGAGAGCGGCCTCGGCGCGTGGGGGCTCCGGGCGATAGCACAGCCCGGATGATGCGCTCGCTGACCATCGGCTGGGGCCTGTTCGGAGTCCTGGCTGTGTTGCTGGACGCCGTCGTGCGCCTGGCTCCGATCGCGCTCGAGGCGCTGACCTCGGGCCTGATCTGGACCGAGTGGGCCTTCGCGCTGGGCTGGACCGCGGGCATGGCCTTCTTCGAGGGCTACCAGGGCTTCCACAAGCGCTTCGCCCCTGTCGTCGTCGCCCGCGCCTGGCACCTGGGCGCGCACGGCCGCTGGTGGCAGATCCTGCTGGCGCCGCTGTTCTGCATGGGCTTCTTCCACGGCAGCCGGGCCCGCCTGGCTCGGTCCTGGCTGCTGAGCCTGGGCATCGTGGCCTTGGTGCTGGGCATCCGGGCGATGCCCCAGCCCTGGCGGGGCCTGATCGACGCGGGCGTCGTCGTCGGCCTGTCCTGGGGCAGCCTGTCGATCCTGGTGCACGCCGCGCGGGCCTCCCAGGGCCTGCTCGTCGATCCCCAGCTGCCCTCGTGAGCCCCTGGGAGCTGCTGGAGCTCGCCCCCGGCTCGAGCGAGGCGGACATCCGCAAGGCCTGGAAGCGCCTGGCCCGCAAGCACCACCCGGATCTGAACCCCGGCGATCCTCAGGCCGAGGTGCGCTTCAAGCAGCTCTCCGCCGCCTACGAGCAGCTGCTGGCCGGGGGCTTCGTGCCCTCGTCGCGCAAGGGCTTCGACGACGATCAGCTGGCCATGCTCGAGTGGATCGTCGAGATCCAGCTGCGCACCCTGAAGGACGAGCGCATCCCGAGCTGGGTGCAGCAGTGGGGCCAGGGCCCGGTGCTCCTTCGAAACCTGATGGATCGGCTCACAGAGCTCGACGAGGTGCAGGGCGAGCGGCCGAGCTGGTGGACGCGCCGCAGCCTGGCCGGGGTGCTCGACGGGCTGCGGGCCGGGGTCGCCGTGCGCGGTCCTCGCTGGCGTCTGGTCCTGATCGAGCCCCACTTCGGCGGCGGCGTGTCCGTCCTGATCTCCGCGCCCGCGCTCGAGGCCCAGGGCCCCTGGGACGAGGACGAGCTGCGCGAGGTGGTCCAGAAGGCTCTGACGGCGGGCGTGGTCGCGGCGCTGCCCGTGCTCCTGAAGGTGCAGGGGGTGCCGCTGGAGCTGGAGGAGGCCGTGCGCCTGGAGCGGGCCCAGAACTTCCAGCGGCGCTTCTGGCAGCTGGTGTGGCTGGGGGTGGCTGTGCTGACCGTGGTCTTCATCGGCGGGGCCTTGCTGGGCTTCGGCTGACGCTCAGAAGTAGCCCAGGGCCTCGAGCCGGCGCTGGGCCTCGCTGCCCAGAGGCTCGGGCGGGGCCGCCATCAGCGTCCTCAGCTCGGACAGGTCTTCGGGCGGCGCGTCGCTCGGCGCGCCGGGGGACAGCTCGGCGGGGTCGGAGTCCAGCGCGAAGTGGCTCGCAGGGGTCGTCGAGCCCAGGATGAGCTTGCTGTCCGCGCGTCGAACAGAGGCCAGCAGCTCGGGCTCCTGGTCGCGGGGGCCCGCGCGGGACTGCTGCCCTGGGGTGAAGGCCAGCACGCGGTCCTCCTGGCCCAGGCCTGGGGTGGGCCAGCTCACGCTCGCGGCCGAGGCCAGCGTGCCGGCCACCGCCCGCACCGAGACGAGCTCGTCGGACCGGCCCGGGGAGAGCGCGCCGGGCCAGCGCACCAGCAGCGGCACGCGCATGACGGGCTCGAAGAGGTTTCCGCCGTGCACGAAGCTGTCCCCGTGCTCCCCGAAGCCCTCGCCGTGGTCGGCGAGCACCAGCACGACGGTGTCCGGACCCACCCCCTCCAGCAGGCGGCCCGCCAGCTCGTCGGTCCAGCGCACCTCGGCCTCGTACAGGGCCCGCTGGCCCGCAGCGTGGCGCTCGGGCAGGCTGTGCATCCAGTCGCCCAGGCCCTCGGGCGCGGCGGTGCTCTGGACCTGGGACTGCACGCGCAGCCGGGTGGCCTCGTCGGGCATCCACTCCTTGGGGGGCGCGTAGGGGGCGTGGGCGTCGTAGAGGTGCACCCAGGCCATGCGCGGTCCCTCGGTGGCTTGCCACCAGCTCAGGGCCTGCTCCACGGTGTGGTCCCCCCGTCGCTCGCCTCGGCCTCCTCCCAGCAGCGCGGCGACGCCCGGCATCGCGCCCTGGCGAGCTCTCCAGGTCCAGGCGTCGGCGTAGAGCTGGAAGCCCTCGTTCAGCCCCGTCCCCCGGTCCAGCACCTTCGAGGACAGGAAGGCCGCGGTCGCGTAGCCGGCCTCCTTGAGCGCCGATACCACGGAGGCGGCCTCGACGCGGTCCCCGTTGGCGGTCAGCCCGTGCTCGGGCGAGCTCAGGCCGGTCAGCATGCTCGCGTGGGCCGGCGCGGTGAGGGGAGCGGTGGAGACCGCGTTGTCGTAGCGTCGGGCCCGCTCGGCGAAGGCCAGCAGCCGGGGCGTGCGGTCAGGCTGGAGCTGGTCTGCGCGCAGGGTGTCCAGCGTCAACAGGAGCAGGTCCGGGCCGGAGCCCTCGCGCGTCGGAGTCGACGCCGGCAGCAGGCTCAGCCAGCCGAGCGCCGCCAGGGCTGCTGGCATGAGCCCCCAGCGAGGCCGCTCGCGCAGCAGGGCCTGGACGCAGAGCCCGAGGCCCAGCGTGAGCGCCGCCCAGAAGCCGGCGTCCACCAGGAGCGTGTCCGGGCCGCTGGTGGCTGCGAGTCGAGCCTGAGCGACGAAGAACGCCAGCCCGGCGACGAGCAGCCAGCCCGCAGCTGCTACCAGGAGTCCCAGTCCGCGGTGTCGTCGTAGACGTGCTCGTCCCAGGCGCCGCAGGAGGTCGCGTCGAAGCTGCCGGACCAGTGGCTGGTCTCGTAGCTGCCCTTCAGGCCGTTGTCGTCTTCATCGATCTTGACCCAGGTGGTCGCGCCGCCGAAGTAGGAGCTGTAGTAGCCGTCGATGAAGTACAGCCAGCCCTCGCTGAAGGCCAGGGACAGCATCACCCGTCCGCCTCGCGTCCCGCTGTAGGCGTAGCCGCCCATCCACAGGCCGGTCCAGTCCGAGCCGTGCTCGCTGTCGCCCCAGCTGCCGTACTCGAAGTAGAAGACCAGCCCGTTGCCGTCCAGGACCAGCTCATCCAGGTCGCCCTCGGCGGACTGCAGTTGCGCGCAGGTGACGTCCCCCGTCGACAGGACGAGGATGCCCTCGCCGTCCTCGGAGTCGTTGTCCGGGTCCTCGATCCAGAGCTGCGATTTGATCTTGCCGATCTCGAAGGGCGCGTCGGCGCTGTTGCTCGGCGAGTCCTTTCAGGCGAGCGTGATCAGAAACAGGGTCATGGGAGCCTCCGGGCTCCGGCTAACTCAGCACACGCCGGCTCGCTCCCTGCGGACCAGCGCGGCGCCGAGGAGCACCAGGACCAGGCCTGCGGCGCTGGCCCCGGAGCCGGCGCAGGTCCAGCCGTAGTCCGGCTCGCAGACTACGGGGCCGGGGCTGTCGCTGCCCGGCCGGGAGTCGTTCGGCCTGTCCACGTCGGAGTCGGTGTCCGAGTCGACCCCGGTGTGAAGCTCCGAGTCCGGGGTCGACTCCGGCGCGCTGTCGACGATGCAGTCGGGCAGGACCCGGTACACCGCGCCCTCGCTGGGCACGCTGACCAGGATCTCCGCGCAGCCGTCGCCATCGGTGTCTCCCAGCGAGGCCAGCAGCTGGCCGCCGAAGGGCGCGATGCGCTCGAGCGCGCCGGCGGAGAGCGGCTCGTTGTAGAGCGACAGCCCGGCGTCCTCGAGCACCCAGAGGTCGGGCGCTCCGTCGCGGTCCGCGTCCTGGGCCATGAGCTGGTGGATCCGACCGGGCAGGTCAAGCCGGCCCACGTCACCGCTGGCGACGGAGACGACCAGGATGCTGTCGCTGAGCGGCCAGCCGACCTCGGGGAAGCCGTCTCCGTCCGCGTCCGGGAAGGCGAAGGCGCCGTCGGGCGGCTCGTCCGCGGCGCTGGTGACGGCCAGCTCCCGGAGCTCCATGAGCCCGGACTTCCAGGTCTCTCCGGAGAGCAGGACCAGGCCGGCTCCTCCGCAGGCGGGCGCGGCGGCGTCGCAGCTGGCGGCGGCCAGGTCGGTGACCCCCGCGCCGTCGATGTCGCCGACGTCGACGA
>CALGIB010000798.1 GCA_937915955.1 uncultured Pseudomonadota bacterium | reverse complement strand
GCTGCGCTCAGCGTGAACTCGACGGACGGGACGATCTACGTGGCGTGGGCGGACGAGGCCGGAGGCGCGGGCTTCGCCTATGGCGACATGAGCGCGGGCTTCACAGCGGCTCAGCTCACGGTGGACCACACCGTGCTCCAGGCGGTCCCCAAGGTCACCTCGACGGGCAACCACCTGCTGATCGGCCTGCTGGGCAGCACCGAGATCAGCATGGCCACGATGACGGCGCCCTAGCCAGGGGCAGCCAACCCCACCGCGTCCTCAGCCCACGGCGAGACGTCCCTCGAGCACCCGCAGCGTCCCGGACGCCTGCGGGTGTTCGCCGTCCGCGAGCAGCAGCAGGTTGCGCGGCGCGTCCTTGAGCACCTCGGCCACACTGGCGGGGTCCAGCTCCTCGAGCCGCACCAACACCAGCGCGCCGGGAACGTCCTCGGCGGCGTCCAGCACCGCGTCGGCGTCCAGCTGGCCCCGCAGCAACAGGGTCTGTCCCGCGCCGCCCAGCAGCTCCAGCGCGGCCGCCCTGTCCTCGCAGGCCCAGAGGGTGCGGCCGTCCAAGGCCAGGCCGCAGCGCTCCGTGGCCGATCGCTTGCCCCGGCGTCCCAGGATGTTGGGGCCGAGCCAGCCCCCCAGGAGCACGCCGAAGGCCAGCGCCGCGCCTGCGGCCAGCGCGACCTGACCCAGGCCTCCAGCGGCCTGGCCCTCGGGCGGACCCGGCGAGCCCTCCTGGACGTGGTGCTCCTCGGGGACGGGCGCCTTGTGCTCCGCCGGCTCGAACGACAGGGTGGGCCCGCGCTCGGACATCACCACGCGAACCCGCTCTCCCGCGTTCAAGGGGACCTGGTCGGAGAAGGCCTCCACGCCGCCCACGAACACCGCGATCGTGCCCGACCCGGGCGCGGGCACCTCGCCGCTGAAGACCCCGTCACCCGCGCGGGCGTCGGCGCCCTCGCCCTCGTCGGCCAGGGGCACCTCGAGGCCTGCCACCACGACCACGGGCACGACCTGCTGGACCCGCACGACGACCGCGAACATGCCCTCCGAGACGGGCAGAACGGGCAGCGCCTCGGCCAGGTCCTCGGGGCGATCTGCGACGGGCGGGCCCGCGCCCTCCTCGGGCTGAGGGGCTTCCTGGGCCAGGGCGGACAGCACGGCGAGCAGCATCGGCGCAGCCTACCCCGGTAAAATCCCACGGTGCTCCTGCTGCTCCCGCTCGCGCTCGCGAACGAACCGCGCCTGGTCGTCGCGCACCTCGCCTTCCCCGAGGGCGTCCAAGCCAGCTCGGCCCGCGTCGAGCTGCAGGCCAACGAGGACAGCCTGGAGCTGATCCTGAGTGACGACGGGCGCTCCCCGAGCGACGCGCCGTCGGACAACATCTGGACCGCGCAGGGCGAGCTGGACTACGCGCGCTGGACCGCGATCAGCCTCTACGCCGCGCTCCCGGGAGAAGCGGAGCAGCTGCTGTACCAGGGCTACGAGAGCAGCGATGAGCTGGGGCCGCTGCGCTTCGGCTGGACCTCGGTCCAGGACCCCGACGGCCTGCAGATCCGACGCAGCGTGGCGGGCTGGCCGGGAGCGAGCGCTCCCGTCGACAACCAACGCCCGCTGCTGGTCAGCTTCGGCTGGGGCCTGATCGCCCTGGCCTGGGTCGGGGTCCTGGCCGCGCTCCGCCTGCTCAAGCGATGAGCGCCGCGAGCTGGCGCGAGCACGCCCTGACCGTGGGCCTCTACCTGCTGGTGTCGGTGGCCTGGAGCTGGCCCCTGGCCTCGGCCCCCCTGGGCATCCTGGCCAGCGGCTTCGACACCTGGGGAACGCTGTGGTCGGTGCACGCCTCGGAGACGGTGGGCTGGGACCTGCTCAACCACGACAGCGGCTGGCCCCTGGGCCAGGAGCTCCGCCGCAGCGACAGCATGCTGCTCCTGCTGACGCTGAAGCTGCTCCCCGGGCGGGTCGACCCAGTCGGCGCGGTCTCGCTGATGTGCCTGCTCGGCCCCGTCGTGAGCGCCCTCGCGGCCGAGCGGTGCGCCCACCGCGCGCTGGGCGTGGCCTGGCCCTGGTCCATCGTCGCCGGGCTGTCCTTCGGCTTCCTGGGCATCTCCTCGGCGACCTTCGCCGGGGGCCAGGTCTACGCGCTGGTCAACCCCTGGCTTCCGCTGCTGGCCTGGTCCTGGTACGCGGCGACCGAGCGCACGGGCACGTGGAAGCAGGGCGCGCTGGCCGGCCTGATGTGGCTGCTCTGCCTCCTGACTACCGTCTACGTCGGGCTCGCCGCGACCCTGCTCGTGCTCGCCGGACTACCGCGCCTCTGGCGCTCGAAGAAGCTCGCTGCGGCCGGCTCGGCGGCGGCCATCGCCCTGCCCACCGGGCTGATCTACGTGCTCGTCTTCACCACCGGCGCCATGCGCGGCGAGGGCTCGGGCGCGCAGCTGCTCGACCCGCTGCCCATCCTCGAGATGGGCTCGGCCACGCTGTCGGGTCTGGCCGGCTGGTCCCCCTCCTCGGCGGGGGTCTTCGAGGACGTGGTCCCGCTGGGCTGGACCGTGCTCGCCCTCGTAGGGCTGGCCCCATGGGTGCTGCGCCGGGGCGGCTGGCGCTGGTTCGCGGCCCTGGGGATCCTGGGGCTGGTGCTGGCCCTCGGCCCGACGCTGCGGCCGGAGGGCACCGTTCGCGGGGGCCTCCCCTGGATCTGGCGGCCCCTGGCCCTGGAGTCGGTAGTGCGCTGGTTCCGCTTCCCCGTGCGCATGCTCTGGCTGACGGGCCTCGGCTTCGGCGTGGTGGCCGCCAAGACCCTCGAGGCGCTGGGGAGGGACCGACCTCGCCTGGCGCTGCCGCTGATCCTGGCCTGCGCCATGGAGTCGGTGCTGCTCTCGGGCCGGGCGCCCTTCCGCAGCTTCGCCATCCCGGCCCAGGCGCCCTCGGCCTACGCCGCCACTCCTCCGGACCGGGCCGTCCTGGACCTGTTCCCTGTGGAGGCCGGGCAGCCGGTGGACTTCGCGCTCTACCACGTGGACCTGACCTGCGCGTGGGCCGCCCAGCACGGCCGGCCGATCGCCCAGGTCTGCCTGGAGACCAGCCCCGGCCACGACGATCCTCGCTCGCGGATCTCCGCCTGGATGCACGACCGCTTCGTGCGCGATCCGGACCCCGAGGCCACCCGGCGGCTGCTGAGCGACCTGGGCTTCGGAGCGGTCGTGGTCCGCCCCGAGCACTACCTGCCCAACGATCGACGCGCCGTGCTCACCGGCCTCGAGCAGGCCTTCGGGCCCCCCATCGCCGAGTCCCGCGACAGCGGCGAGCACCTGCTGGTGTTCGAGGTCCCCGAGTCCTCGGAGGACCCGCTGGTCGCCTGGCGAGCGCTGCTCTCAGAGACCTGAGACCTCCGCGATCCAGTCCGGCTGACCGTAGACCAGGCCCAGCGGGAGGTGGTCCTCGAAGAGGATGGAGTCGTCGGCGTCCAGGAAGTACAGGGCGCCGCCCGAGCCGAACGCCAGGACCTTCCGGCCCTCCGCCATCGGCAGCACGGCGCCGAGCATCGTCGCTTTGACGCAGTCCGGCGGGCGCCAGCGCCAGACCACCTCGACCTCGCCGTCCTCGCGCATGTGGAGCTGCACGGCCTCACTGCACAGGCTCGGATCGATGAGATCCTTGCGGTTGAACACCAGCCAGTCTCCGTCGACCTCCGCCACCGAGTGAGGCAGATCCACGACGAGCTCCGCCTGGGCGGTGGACAGCCGCCCCAGGCTGTCCACGCCACGGAGGAGGCCCTGGGCGAGGTCCACCTCGACCAGCGCCTAGGCGTCGCCGAGCGAGAGCAGCACCGTGTTCGGCCGGGACGAGGGCGCGATCCAGTTGACGTGGAACCAGTCCTGCCTGGGCTGGACGGCCTCCGCGGGCCGAGGCCAGTCGTCCAGATCGAGGTCGTCGGTGACCTTCCAGACGCTGCCCCGGTCCACGCCGTCTTCGAAGATCATCACGTTGTCGATCAAGACCTCGGTGCAGCCGTAGTCCTCCACCACCTTGCGCAGCACCGCGACGCGACCTCCGCCGAGGAGCGCGAAGCTGGTGTGGCCCAGGCCCTCGATACGCTCGACCTCTTCCCCGTCCCAGTCCAGGCGGCGGAGCACGAAGGGAATGGTCTCGAGGAGCCCGCTGGCCCCCTGCTCCATCACCCAGACCCCCGAGCCGTCCAAGGCGAAGCGCACGTGGATCGGCATGCCAGCCCCGGGCTTGAGCTGGTGTCTCCAGACCTCCTACCCCGCGCCGCTCAGGACGAGCACCGACCGGCGACCCGCCTCCAGCGACATCTCCGAGATGGCGACGAAGCCCGCGGCCAGAGCGG
>CALGIB010000797.1 GCA_937915955.1 uncultured Pseudomonadota bacterium | reverse complement strand
CGTCGGCCTCGACCCGCACCTGGGGCGCTTCCCTCGCCCCCTGCGCGAGACCTTCGAGGGCCTCGACGGCGCCGCGTTCCGAGCCCGGGCGGCCGAGGCGACCCTGAGCTGGGGCATCACCGTGCTGGACGCGATCCAGGGGTTGGTGCCAGCCCTCAAGCCCCAGTTGGCCTTCTTCGAGCAGCTGGGGAGCCCCGGCATGGCGGTCCTGGAGCAGCTCTGCGCCGAAGCCCGGGCGCGAGGTCTCATCGTGGCGCTGGACGCCAAGCGCGGGGACATCGGCTCGACCGCACAGGCCTACGCGCGGGCCCTGCTCGACGACGACGGCCCCCTCGCTGGCGACGCGGTCACGCTGTCCCCCTACCTGGGCCGAGAGAGCCTGGAGCCCTTCCTTGAACGCTGCGAGCACGGCAAGGGCCTGTTCGTGCTCGTCCGGACCAGCAACCCAGGCGCCGCGGAGCTGCAGGTCCAGCGCCAGGGAGCCCTCGAGGTCGCCAGCTGGATCGCCGCCTGGAACGCCGAGAGGTTGGGAGCCTGCGGCCTGGGCCCGGTGGGCGCGGTGGTGGGCGCGACGGTGCCCGCCGAGGCCGGGGTCTTCCGAGCAGCGATGCCGGCCTCCATCCTGCTGGTCCCCGGCTACGGCGCGCAGGGGGGCACGGCCAGGGACACCCTGCCCTGCTTCCTGCCGGGACTCCGCGGGGCTCTGGTGAACTCGTCCCGGGGCGTGACCTTCGCCGGTCCCCAGGACGCGGACCGGTATGACCAGGATCCAGGCGGGATCATCAAAGCCCAGGCCCAAGCGCTGGTCGCTGACCTGCGCAGCCTCGCGTCTGGTAGCTTCAACCAAACAAACGGATGAAAAGGAAGGCCCCGTGGTACGCATTCTTATCGCCAGCACCGCGCTGATCGCACTGACCGCCTGCACCAAGGGCACGATCGACGGGAAGATCACCGACGGCCTGACCGGAGCTCCGGTCGCGGGCCTCCGCGTCATCGCCAAGGCCCCCGTGGCCACCGACCTCACCTGCATGGCCCTGGAGGGGACCTCGGACGCCAGCGGCGCCTACCACATCGAAGGCAGCTGCGCGGGCAACGAGTACATCCTCAGCTTGGGGGACGACACCCGCTTCATCGAGGGCGAAGCCAAGGTGGCCGGCGGCGAGCCGATCGCCCACGACCTGAAGACCTGGGTCGCGCCCGAGGGCAGCGGCGTCTACCTGCTCGTCGACGGGGAGCTGCAGCCCCAGAAGACCTACTCGGACATCGGCAAGGCCGTGATCATGAACACCGAGCAGGCGGTGCGCTACCCCGAGACCGCGCCCAAGGATGACGGCTGGCCCCAGCTCTCCGCCGGCTCGCACCTGCTGCTCCTGGGCGAGAAGAACGTCCGGGACATGGCCTTCTCGCCCGTGCTGAAGAGCCCCGAGGTCAAGTTCGCCCCCGAGGACGGCCGCGACGACATCACCCACTGGAGCCTGGGCCAGGAGTGGTCCTACATCGGCATCCAGATGGCCGAGGACGGCGCCTTCGAGCTGAAGACCGCCGAGGTGGACGCCAGCAAGTTCGTGGACGTCACGGGCGCGGACCGCACAGCCCGCTACATCCCGGCCGAGGCCGTGGCCCCGGGTCGCTACGCTCTGCTGGGCGAGAAGTCCCGCCGCGCCTACATGTTCGAGGTGGGCGGCGCCCCCGCTCCGGCCCCCGAGCCTGCGCCCGAGTAGCGAGCGCTCAGGGGTCTTCGCGCTCGAAGGCCCCTACCCGCTCGACCACCTGGTTCCAGGCCGCCATCGCGAAGTCTCGGCCGTCCTCGAAGTCCTCGGGGCGGACGAGCCGGCCGAAGTGGCAGCGGATCCGCTGGCGGAACCGCACGCCGTCCATGCTGTTGGGCAGGATGCGATCGGTGCCCCACATGGCCGCCGGCAGCAGCGGGATGCCCGCCTCGTGCGCCGCGAGCAGCATGCCCAGCTGCAGGTCCTGACCCAGCCGCCCGTCCGGCGAGCGCCGCCCCTCGGGGTAGACGTGCAGCGGCACGCCCTGCTGCAGCAGGAACAGCGACTCACGCTTGGCACGAGCGCGCGCCTCGGGGTCGCGCCGGTCGAAGAAGACGGCGCCGCCGAGGTAGCCCAGCCAACCCATGGCCGGGAACCAGAGCACCTCACGCTTGCTGATCCCCTCGGCCCCCGCCGCCCAGATCAGCGTCAGGACGTCGGGGAAGGCCCGATGGTTCGCGACGACCAGGTAGGGCTGGCCCGTGGGCGGCACGTTCTCGCGACCTCGGACATCGAGCTCCGCCAGGAAGGCGTAGCGCAGGATGGCGTAGCTGGCGCCCGCGTTGGTCCAGGCGTTGTAGCGCTCGCGTCGGCCCCTGGGGATCAACAGCGTGGGCGCCGCACATGCCAGGAAGAAGCTGGCACAGGCCACCGACGCCAGGCCGGCGCAGACGCCCAGGACGACGTTCATCACGCCCATCGGCGCCGTGTGATCCACCAGCCCGCGCAACAACCCGCCGTCGGGCCGGCTAAGAGGCGCCTGGAGGTCAGTGGACATGATGGACCCCGATCGGATGCGGGAGCTCATCGAGACGAGGCTCGCCGACTGCACCGCGGTCATCCACAACGACGCCAACGATCGCGAGCACTTCGCCGCCGAGGTCGTCAGCGCGGAGTTCGTGGGGCTGTCGCGCATCAAGCAGCATCGGCTCGTCTACCAGGCCCTGGGACACCACATGGCGGGCGACATCCACGCGCTCGCGCTCAAGACCTATACCCCGGCCCAGTGGGCCGAACGGCCCTGAGGCCGCAGGAGACACCATGTCCGACCGAAACGTGCAGGACTTCATCCAGGACCTCGTCACCACCCACCGCGTGATGCTGTTCATGAAGGGCAACAAGTTCTTCCCGCAGTGTGGCTTCTCGGCTCGCGCGGTCCAGATCCTCTCCCAGACCGGCGTCGAGTTCGAGACCTTCGACGTGCTGAGCGACATGGAGGTCCGCACGGGCATCAAGGACTTCGCCCAGTGGCCCACCATCCCCCAGCTCTACGTCAACGGCGAGTTCCTGGGCGGCTCGGACATCATGATGGAGATGTTCCAGAACGGCGAGCTGGCCGCCGAGCTGGCGCCGAAGTCCTGAGCCAGCGCTCGTGACCCCGCGGCGCATCCCCGCCCTGGTCGTCTCGGGCTTCCTGGGAAGCGGCAAGACCACGCTGGTCCGCAGGCTGCTCGAGGACGCCCAGAGCCAGGGTCTGCGCATGGCGGTCGTCAGCAACGAGTTCGGCGAGCTGGGCGTCGACGAGGCGCTGCTCGGCGACGGCGGCCAGGGCTACGTCGAGCTGGCCGGCGGCTGCGTATGCTGCAAGCTCTCGGACGAGCTGAGCGAGACGCTCGAGCTGCTCTACCAGCAGGTCCGGCCCGACCGCGTGGTCGTCGAGACCAGCGGCGTGGCTCTACCCTTCGAGACGCAGTTGGCCTTCTGGCGGCCCCCCGTCGACGCCTGGGTCGAGGACGACGCGGCTGTGGTCGTGGTGGACGCCGAGCAGCTGGCCGAGGGCCGCGACCTTCAGGGCACCTTCGAGAATCAGGTCGGCGCGGCGGACCTGTTGGTGCTCAACAAGCTGGACCTGGTGCCCGAGGAGGCGCTGCCGAGCCTGCGCGCGCAGCTCCAGGACCTCTCGCCGGGCACCCCGGTGATCCCCTGCGTCCAGGGCCAGGTCAGCCTGGACCTGCTCTTCCCTCCGGACCCCGAGGGCCTGCGCGCGCGGCGACGAGGCCAGGGCGCCTCGCCCGCTCCCCATAGCCACGAGCAGTTCAGCTCGCGGGTGCTCCACTTCGGGGCGGGCTGCACCGAGGAGCACCTGCGCGAGACCCTGACGGCTCACCGCGCCCTGCGGACCAAGGGCTTCGTGCTGACCTCGACGGGACTGCGGCTGGTCCAGGGGGTCGGACGACGCCTGGAGTTGGTCCCGACCGAGAACCCCAGGGACCGGACGCTGGTCGGCCAGGTGGTCGTCATCGTTCGGGAAGCCGGCGTGCCCCCGCACCGACATCGCTGACTCCGAGGGCGGGGGTTAGACCGGCGCCATGCAAGAGAACGTGATCTTCGTCCTCGGACCGCCGCGCTCCGGATCGACGCTGCTGATGCGCATGCTCAGCAGCCACAGCCAGATCCACAGCCGACCCGAGCCCCACCTGCTCACGCCCATCGCGCACCTGGGCTTCTACGACAACGTCGACCGGGCCAGCTACGACCAGATCCAGGCCAGTCAGGCTCTGCACGAGCTCGTCGCCGACCTCCCCGGCGGCGAGGAGGGCTACCTCGAGGCCCTGCGCGCCTACACCGACACGATGTACGCGGGCATCCTCTCGGCCCAGCCCAAGCCCTACTTCCTGGACAAGACCCCGGCCTACGCCCTGATCCTGCCGTTCATCGAGCGGCTCTACCCGCACGCGCACTTCGTGCTGCTCACGCGCAACCCCTGCTCCGTCTGGGACAGCTTCGCGCAGAGTTTCTACGACGGAGACTACGAGGCCGCCTACGACTTCAACCCCATCCTCGGGCGCTACGTGCCGGCCCAGGCCCGCTTCCTCCGCGAGGCCAAGGTGCCCTTTGTGCACGTCAAGTACGAGGACATCGTCCAGGACCCCGGGGCCCAGCTCAAGCGGATCTACGAGCACATCGGCATCCCCCACGAGCCCGAGACCGTGAACTACGGCGAGGCGGCCCCATCGGTGCAGGGAGGCCTGGGCGACCCCATCGGCGTCGGCCGACACAACAAGCCCGTGACCTCCAGCCTCGAGAAGTGGGCCAGCCATGTCGCCGTCGACCCCGCCAAGCGCGCGCTGCTCGAGCACATGCTGGACAGCCTGGACCCCGACGACGTGCGCACCCTGGGCTACGACCCAGCCACGCTCCTGGAGCCGCTGGAGCGTGTCGACGTGCCCAAGGCGCAGATGAAGGCCAGCGAGCAGGCCGCCAAGGACCGCTGGGACCGCTACAAGCTGCAGCGCCGGGCGCTGGTGATGCTGCGCAAGGACGTGCACCACAACCTGCTCGGAAGGCTGCTCAAGAAGCTGCGGTTCTACTGTGACCTCATCCTGCGCGGAGACGGCGGGGCCTTCTCCCGGTATGCCGACCGGCCCTACGGCAGCGACGAGCCGCCGGAAGACGGCCTGCCCGACTGATCAGGGCTCGAGCGCGTCCTCGGGCCAGGGGCCCAGGAGCTTGACCTCGGGGGTCAGTCGCACGCCGAAGCGCTCCAGCACCGTCCGGCGCGCATGGACGATGAGCCGACGGATGTCCTCGGCGGAGGCATCGCCCAGGTTCACGAAGAAGTTCGCGTGCTTGTCGCTGATCTGCGCGCCGCCGATCGTGAACCCCTTCAGGCCGGCCTCCTGGATCAGCCGCGCCGCGAAGTCACCGGGAGGGTTCGTGAACGTGGATCCGCAGCTCGGCTGCGACAGCGGCTGCGACAGCTTCCTGCGCTCGAGGAAGGCCCGGCGAATGGCCGCACGTGAGCCGTCGTCGTCGCTCAGCGCCAGCCCCGCGAAGGCCACCACCACGCCCGGCGGAAGGCCGCTGTGACGGTACGCGAAGCCGCAGTCTTCTCCGGCGATCTCGGCCACTTCACCACCCGGGAGGACCACCGTGATCGCCTCGATGAGGTCCTTGGCCTCGCCGAGGCTGGTGCCGGCGTTCATCACGACGGCCCCGCCGACCGTGCCCGGCACGCCCGCGAAGGCCTCGGCCCCGGCCAGGCCGGCCTCGTCGAGCCGCCTCAGCAGCACGTTCAGGTACAAGCCGCCGCCTGCCTGGACCCGGGTCCCGTCGATCCTGGCGCCTGCGAGCTCGCCCTTGAGCACGAGGCAGACCCCGGGGATGCCGTCGTCGTGGATCAGCGCGTTGCTGCCGCGACCCAGCACCGTGACCGGTCCGAGCGCCATCACAGACCTCAACTGACTGAGATCGTTCACTTCAACAAGGAACTCAGCTGGCCCTCCGACCCGCCAGAAGGCCCGCCGACGGAGCGGAGCGTCCGGCGTGACCTGGGCCCCGGTGGCCTGGAGCTTGGACAGCATCTGCCGGTCTATCGCAGCCCCGAGCAGATCACCGGCTCCGCGTCACTTCGGGGAGAAGCCTCCAGGCCGGGAGCCAGGCTGGGCACGAAGCACCAGTCGGGGCCGCCCTCACCCGATCCGTCCAGCACCACCCGCAGCACGCCGTAGTCGGGCGAGCCCGCGCCCTGGTTCGCGCCGAGCGTGCCGACGATGACCTCGGGGACCGGTGACCAGGCCGGCTCCAGGCGCATGTGCAGGTGGCCCGCGAGCACCAGATCCACCTGACTGGCCGCGAGCTCCGCGAGCACCAGCTCGCTTTGGTCCTCGCTCGTCCAGCCCGCCCCGCGCTGCCCCGGGTAGAGCGGGTGGTGGAAGCCCGCCAGCAGCTGGCCCGAGCCCTGACCGATCAGCTCGGGCAGCCGTCCCTGCACCGAGTCCGCGATGTGACCGTTGCCGGAGTCCAGCAGGACCAGGCGGCTCTCGCACACGTCGAAGGCGACGTTGCCCGGACCGAAGTTGCGGTTGAAGATGGCGTCCTGGCTGTCATAGATGTCGTGGTTGCCGGGGATGACGACCGCAGGCACTGGAGATTGCTGGAGGATCTCCAGGACCTGCTCGAACTCGGCGGCCAGGGAGTGCTCGCTGATGTCGCCCAGCACGAGCATTCCGAGCAGCGGCTGGCCCGCCTCGTCACCCGCCTCCACCTCGAACTGAAGGTCCTCGACGATGCGCTTGAACTGCAGCGGGTTGGTCTGGATGTCGCCGCCCGCGACCAGGCGGAAGCTGCCGTCGCAGGCCGCCTCGGGCAGGCCGCCCTCGATGAGCAGAGGCTCGGTGCCCAGGGTCAGCGAGAGCTCCCGACGCAGGCCCGAGGCGCTGACCTCGCCCAGGAGAGGGGGCGCATCGGGGTGCACATTGTCAACAATAAGTTCAACGATCTCACCTGGTTCACCATCAAGACTCAGGGCGAAGTCGCCCAGGGTGTTGACCCGGGCCGAGAGCTCGCCGTCCTCGGCCTGGCGGATGAGGCCCTTGGCCGACCAGCCCTCGACGGACTCCGCGCCCGGCTCCTGGAAGCGCAGATCGACGCCCGAGCTCGTGACCAGTCGAGCCAGCGCGGACTCCGCCTGGACCCGGCACTCGGCCCGGTCGTAGGCGGGCTGAGAGCACTCCGGTCGGGCGCAGGCCGACAGCGCGAGCAGGAGGATCATCGGCCCCTCCCAAGGGCCTGCATGCCCACCTGAAGGCCGAGCCCGCCGCCCTCGCCCAGCGTCCAGCCCAGACCGACCTGGAAGCCGAGCGGCCGCTTCGGGGCCACGAACATGTGGTCGTAGCGCAGGACCAGGGGCCCGAAGAAGCCGATGGCGGCGCCCCAGTCCATGCCCTGACCGTCAAAGCTGTCGTGCACATAGGCGAAGCGCAGTCGCCCTCGCGTGGACCAGCCCCCCGGACTCCAGCCCAGGCCCTCGGTGTGGATATCGTAGCGGGCCTCGCCCACGATGGGCCCGAGACGCGGGGACAGCGAGCCGCGCTCCTGGCCCTCGGACCACGAGGTGAAGTCCCAGCGCGGGCCCACGTAGGCGGTGAACGACTGCCGCCCCGAGAGCCTCCAGTGGAGCCCCAGCTGAGGCGCGATCGAGCTTCGACGGAAGTCCCGCGAGCTGTCGTCCGCGTAGGCCAGGCTGTGACTGCGCTGGCGGACCCATGGGCGCACCCGCAGCTGCCAGTGGCCCTCGCCCGAGCCCGCCAGGACAGCCGGCTCCAGCCTCAGCTCCGGGTCCAGGTCCCAACCCCAGGAGCGCTGGGACAGGGCCGCATCGAAGCTGCCCTGGACGCGCGGGTCGACGTCCACGGTGGCACCGAGGCTGCCGTGCAGGTCCCCGCCGAGCACCAGGAGCGCGCCCTCGCCCAGGCGCAGCCCGGGCCCGAGGGACATGCCCAGGCTGGGCGGCCTCGCCTCGCCCAGGATGGAGGTCCCGCCCGGCCCCGCGTACAGGGCGATAGGCGGCGTCTGGACGCGCTGCTCCAAGGGCAGGCCACCGTCGGCCAGCAGGTCGACGCTGCCACCGACGACCGCGCCGCCCGCCGCGATCAGGCCCATGCCTGCCAACAGGCTCGCCGGGTCGCCGACGTTGAAGGTGTCGCCCCAGGCCAGCCACCAGAGGCCACCCACCAGGATGCCCGCGGCGCCCGCGCGGCGCAGCGCCTTGCGGTTGCTCGCGTCCTGCTCGACCCGCTCCGCGACCGGGTCCGGCGCGGGCAGATCCTGGGCCCGAGCCAGGCCCAGGGTGGCGATCAGGAGCAGACTCACCTAGCGCCACTCCAGCGTCTCGCCGTCGTAGCGCACACCACCCTTCACCACTTCGTCGATCGCGGTGCTGTTGTGGATGTCCACCATCGGGTCCTTGTCGAGGATGACCAGGTCGGCCAGCTTGCCCGGCTCGATGCTGCCCAGGTCATCGTCCATCCCGATGTACCAGGCTCCGTTGATGGTCGCTGACCGAAGCGCCGCTTCGGCGGACATGCCCTGCGCCAGCGCCCAGAGCTCCCAGTGAGGCCCCATACCCTGGACCTGACCGTGGCCACCCAGGTTGACCCGGACTCCGGCCTCCTCCAGCACCGCCGCCGCCTCGGCCACCGCCTGGTGGTGCCAGTCGTCGTCCCGCACGTGGAACTCCTGCCGACGCAGACTGCGGTCCACCCAGTCCTCGGGTGCGAAGCGTAAGAACTTGTCATCGTTCAATAAGTCTGTGTTCTGATAGAAGTACCGCTCGCCCGAGGTGCCCCCGTAGGCGACCAGCAGCGTCGGCGTGTAGCCCGCCCCGCTCGCGACGTAGAGTTGGATGGCGTCGTCGTAGAGCGGAGCCAAGGGCAGAGCGTGCTCGATGCCCGTGTGTCCATCAACCAACATGTTCATATTGTTCATGAAGTCGCCACCTCCCTCGGGATAGACGTTGAGCCCGGCCTCGTCGGCGGCCTGCAGGACCCACTGCCGCTGGTCCCGCGCGCTCTGCTGGTAGCTCTTCACGCTGACCGCTCCGAGCGAGGCCATGCGGTCCATGTGGAAGCGGGCCTCGTCCAGGTCCTCGATCTGCGTGCGGTACTTGGCCCAGGCCCCGTACAGGATGAAGCCGGTGGAGTAGACGCGGGGGCCGGCCTCCAGGCCCGCCTCGATGCGCTCGGCCGTCGCGAACACGATGTCGCTGTCGGCCGAGGGGTCATGGACGGTCGTGACCCCGTAGGCGAGGTTGATCTCGTGGGCCCAAGAGCGCTGCGGGTGGGCATCGCTGGCGCCGTAGTGGAGGTGGGCGTGCACGTCGATCAGGCCGGGGATCACGGTCTTCCCGGTCAGATCGACCACCTCGGCGTCCCCCGGGATCACCACGCCCGAGCCCACGGCCCTGATGCGCTCGCCCTCGACCAGCAGCGTGCCCCGCACCGTCCCCGCCGGCCCCATGGTGTGGATCAGCGCGTTCGTGTAGGCGATGAGCCCCTCGCCGTGCGCTCGGGGCATGACGGCCTCGAGCTTCAGCTCCTCGTCTCCGATGAACAGTGTGTTGCCGATCGACCAGGTCAGGGTGTGCTGGCCGGTCCAGCCCAGCCAGTCCCCGGCGCGCTCGCCGACCCGGGTGATGGGAAGCGGCCCGTCCTCGACCCCCAGCTCCAGCGTCTTGCCGCCCACGGCGGGCATCGGCACAGTGTAGACCTCGTGGTGCTCGATGAAGGCCAGGGTGCTGCCGTCCGGCGACACGCTCGCGCCCAGGCCCCGGTCCCACCGAGCCAGGATCCGGCTGTCGTAGCCGTCCAGGGACAGAGACTTCAGCACCGTCTTGGCGTGGCTGTTGGGCGCGCTCTGGGCCTCGTCCTCGACCAGCATCAGGCGCTGTCCGTCCGCGCTCCAGCCGATCTCGCTGCGGTTGCTGGAGCCCCAGGACATAAGGTCGTGCACTTTGTCGCCGTCGTAGCGCTCCAGGCGCCACCAGAGCTCGCCGTTGGTGGCGTGCCCCCGCTTGGGCGCGCCCGAGCCGCGAATCCAGGCCAGCTGCGTGCCGTCGGGGCTGAAGCTCGGGGCCAGGTACTGGGCCGGGCGATCGGTGATGCGCTCGACGTCGCCCGTCTCGAGATCCTGGACCCAGACGGCGCCCTGGGACTGGTCGTCCCAGGTGGCGTACGCGATGGCCTCGCCGCCCGGGTGCCAGGTCGGGCCGACGGGGCGGGAGCTCCCGTCGGTGATGGCCTCGGCGGGTCCGCCCTCGACGTCCTGGACCCACAGGCGTCCCAGCGCCTCGAAGACCACCCGAGTGCCATCCGGCGAGACCCGAGGCCAGCGGATCAGCTTGGCCTCGACGAGCTCTTCGCTGGCGACGGCGTGCTTGTTGTGCACGATGCGCGCGTGGTCCAGCTCGATGTCCGCGCTGAAGGGGATGGCCTGGGCCTTGGCGCTGTGGACCTCGACCCGCTGCAGCCCGCCCTCGTTCCAGAGGACCAGCTCGCGGCCGTCGGGGGTCCAGTCCATGTGGCTGTAGGTGCCGTTGAGCGCGAAGCCCTCGATGTTGTCGTGCTCGAGGACCAGCTGACCCACGCGCTGGCGGCTGCCATCCCAGGGGTCGTAGATCTCCAGGATCGTCTCGGTGGCCTTGCGGCGCAGGATCGCCACGCGGCCGTCCTTGGGGTTCACCGCGGGGTTGAAGGCGCCGCCGGCCTCGGCGGTCAGCCGCACCACCTCACCCGTCTGCAGGTCCAGGCGGTGCAGGTCGTAGATCGGCGTGTTCGGGTCGCGGTCGTACTGGAAGCGCCAGGGCGTCGCGGCGTAGTAGATCGCGTCGCCGTCGGCGCTGAACTGCGCACCGACGGGGAAGGGCGAGGCCGCCGTCTCGGTCAACTGCACGCCGTCGCCGCCGTCCACGTCGAAGAGCCAGAGCTCGCACATGCCGATGCTGCGCGTGTCGACCACGCGCTTGCGCGCCACGATGTGCTGCCCGTCGGGGCTCCAGTCCGCCTCGCCGAAGCGCGCGGGGCGCCCCTTGGTGAAGGCCTGGGCCTCGCCGCTGTCCATCTCGCGGATCCAGATCTCCTGGTTTCCGCCCTTGTCGCTCACGTAGAGCAGGCGGCTGCCGTCCGGCGACCAGCGCGGATCCTGGTCCCAGGCGGGGCCCGAGGTCAGCTGCTCGGCCTGCCCGCCGTCGCTGCCCATCACCCAGATGTCGCCCATCAGATCGAAGGCGACGCGATCCCCGTCCGGGTGGACGTCCACGCTCATCCACGTGCCCGTGGACAGGGTCGTCTTCAAGGTCTCCTTGAAGCGATGGTCGGTCTCGATGTCGTAGGACTCGGACTCGGCAGGCTTCTTGGCGCCGGCCACCGAGGGCAGCAGCAGGGACAGGGCGAGCAGCGGACGCACGGCGCCTCCAGGCGGGAGGCGCATTCTAGCGGCGCCACGATCTCAGGTCCTGTGCCGATCCGCACAACTCAGCGGCGGAGCAGGCACACGGGGACCTCGCTCAGGCGGAGCACGGCCTGGGCGACGCTCACGTTGGGGTCTTCGGCGCGGGTCGCCAGGATGATGACGTCGGCCTCCAGGCGCTCGCACTCGTCCAGGATGCCGTAGGCCACGCTCGGGCACGAGAGCACGTGGATCAGCTCGGGATCGAAGTCGGTCTCGCAGGCGATGTGCTCCACCGCCGCGGCCAGCTTGCCGGCGTTGCTGATCCCCTCGGAGGGGTCTCCCGTCTGGGACCAGAGTCCGCCGTGGTGGCGCCCCTTCACGACGTGCAGGACCTGCAGCTCACCCTGGAAGGCCTCGGCCAGCGCCAGCGCCTTGTCCACCCCGGCCAGTCCGTCGCTGCTCAGGTCGGTCGCGTAGACCACGCGCCAGGGCTTGTCCTGCCGGGGAATGGGCATGTCCGTGGGCACGACGACCAGCGGCGAGGTGACCTGGTGGATCAGGCGCTGCGTGGTGCTCCCGAGGAATCCTCGGCGAGCGTCGTGTACCGTGCTCGCGCCGACCAGGAGCATGGCGGGGGCGTGCTCGTCGACGCAGGCCACCAACTGGACGACGGGATCGCCCTGCCGCCACTCGAGGCGCGCGCCGATGTCCTGATCCCGGAAGTCCTGCAGCAGGCTGACGTCCCAGCGGAGCTCCTCGATGGCGGCCCGGTCGGCGCCGACGTGCGTGAGGACGACCTCGGCGTTCGCGCCATGAGCGAGGCGAGCTGCGACGGCGTCCAGCGCCTTCCAGTGCGAGCGAAAGCTGACACCGACGACGATTCGATTCATGCGGTCCTCTGGGTTCAGGGCTGTCTCAGAGCAAGAGCCGGGCCAGCCTCACTCCTGGATGGCCAGCCTGGCAGGCCGGCTCCCGGGCAGCGCGTCTGCGCCCTCGGACGGACCGAGCGGGATCCGGTAGTCGAGCCGCCGGTCGGTCCCCTCGGGCACGGGTACTCCGCTGAGGACCGCGCGGACACAGGTCTTCAGCGCCGCGGAGCCACCGGAGACCTGCGCGACCTCGCTGCGCCCCTGCGCAAGGGCCACGCCCACCGACAGCTCGCCCTCGAGCGCGTCCCCGCGCCGACGTGCGCTGGCGACACAGTCCCCGACCCCGCGCGAGAGCGCGAGCTCCAGATCATCGGAGCCCGCCGACCGCAGCTCGCCGACGCCGAACAGGCCGGCATCGAAGTCGATCGGGATGACATAGACCCCCGAGATCGTTCCGAAGTCGGCCTCGGACAGGGCCCCGTCCAGGCAGCCGAGCAGTCGGGCGTTGTCCACCTGGTCGCTGCTGGCGCGCCGAAAGCCGAGCCGCCCCTGGTCCAGCTCGGCCAGCCAGTCCACCCTCCCGCGAGCGCTGACTCCAGCCCGCTCGGCGCTCTGAAAGCAGGCGCTCAGGGGCACGCTGCGAGCCATCACGGCCGCAGCCAGCGGGCGAAGCTCCAAGGGCTGCTGCTCGAGCGGCACGTGCCCGGCCCAGGCCGAGCCCCAAGCCAACGCCAGGGCCATCACGAGGGGCGGCAGTACTTCTGCACGCTGCCGAGGATGCGCCCGCAGGCCTCGTCGCCGCCGCGGCCCAGGTTCTGGCAGGTGGCCAGGCGCCAGGTGGCCGAGTCCATGATCGAGGACTCCTCGGGCACGCCGTCGCAGAAGCCGGGCGTGGGCGAGGCGACCTGCAGGCAGGCCTCGATGAAGATGCCGACCTCCGCCTCGCAGAGAGGATCCAGCTCACCGCAGCCGTCCACGCGGCGCATGGCTTCGTTCACACAGCCTGGCTGCGCGGCGCCCATGCCGAAGGCCTCGCCCTCGGCCTCGGCGCGCTCGCCCATGGCCAGCAGGTCATCCTTGTTGGCCTCGAACCACATCTTGCCGCCCAGGACCAGGCCCGCGCAGGCCAGGACACAGAGGAGGACGAGTCCGATCGCGACCTTGATTCCAGTGCTCATGGCGCTCTTCTAACCTCCGCTTCGGAGGATGCGGTCCACCCGCAGCCGGTGCTTGTCGTCGAACACCGCCCAGACGCACGCCAGGACCGCCGTGGTGGTCCCCAGCGCGGTGGCGGCGGCGATCAGGGCTTGGCCGATGAGTGGGCCAAAGCCCTGGCCGATGACGAGGGGAACCAGGTAGAGAAGGAAAAGGAACAGAGTTTTCTGGCTACCCGCGCCCACGACGCCACATTCAAAGATTTGACAGACGAGTCCAAGTCCCCCCGGGTGGACGGCACTAAGCGG
>CALGIB010000796.1 GCA_937915955.1 uncultured Pseudomonadota bacterium | reverse complement strand
TCGGCGACGACGCGCTCGGGCGGCGCGACGAAGAGGCTGGCGAGCAGCGCGAGCCCGACCACGTCCAGGCCCCAGGCGCCCAGGCTCGCGAGCAGCAGCACGCCCACGGCCGAGAGCCCCACGCTGAGGGCGAACAGCGGCGCGGGGGCGACCAGAGCCCGCTCGAGGTGATGGGGCGGCGCGACCTTGGCGCCGCTGATCCAGCGCTCGAAGAGCTGGACCCGGAGCCAGGCCTGGGCCCCCGACAGCAGCAGCACCACCGCCCCCAGGCAGACCATCAGCGCCGCCCACCGCAGCGGGAACTCGTGGCCCTGCCAGAGCAGGTAGGTCCAGGTGACCGTGCAGCCCAGCACCATCTGCGGCCAGGCCCCCGGGAGCAGGACCTGGGCCCAGGTCGACCAGGTGCCGGAGCGCTCGGCCAGGGCCGCGGTGTTGCCGTAGAAGCGCTCCTCGTCGCGGAGGAACTCGACCTCCTCGGCGAAGAAGGGCACCGCCACCCAGCCCCCGGGCGAGCTGCCCTCGGGCAGCCAGGGCAGGAGCTCCAGGCGCCTGGGCGACCGGCTCACGCGGCGGCCCAGCCGGGCCCGACCCTTCAGGCTGATCGTGTAGCTGCGGTCCTTGGCCGAGGCCCGCAGGCTGGCCTCTGTGGACCCCATCAGCGCCTTGAGCGGCTCGGTCTCGGGCCGGAGGAACAGGTAGATGGCGTCCTCG
The DNA here is from genome assembly GCA_937915955.1 of uncultured Pseudomonadota bacterium. Taxonomy (GTDB): domain Bacteria; phylum Myxococcota_A; class UBA796; order UBA796; family CAJQPC01; genus JAAESX01. Next base: position 2,759 of record CALGIB010000796.1, on the reverse strand, counting down.
AACGGAGCGCAGGCGACCGTCGCGGTCACCTTGCCGAGCACGACCTGCACGGGGCCGTGCGAAGACAGCGCCTTGAGCAGGTCCGGCGGCAGGAGATCGCGGGGTCCACCCACCTCAGGAGACCACTCCCAGCTCGACCACCAGCTCCAGGCCGTCGACCTCGGTGGACTCCGCCTGGGGGCTGGCCTCGACCCACTCCGTGGTCAGGGTCTCCTGGGCGACGTAGGCCTTGAAGCGCTGCACCGCGGCCACGACGCGCGCGTCACCGCCGACGTGCAGGCGGATCCGGTCGGTGTAGCCCAGCTGCTGCTGCTTGCGCAGCCCCTGGATCCGGCTCACCACCTCGCGGGCCAGGCCCTCCTCCCGGAGGTCCTCGTCCAGCTCGGCGTGCAAGGCCACCACCGCCCGAGCCGAGCCCGCGGCCTGGTAGCCCTCCTTGGGCTGGACCTCGACCAGGACCTCCTCCACGCCCAGCGTGACGCTGCCGCTGGGGAGCTCCAACACCAGGCCACCGGCCAGCACCTGACGTCGCACCTCCGAGCCCGGCAGACCGGACAGGGCCTTGGCGCAGTGCTTCATGTCCTTGCCGAGGCGCTTGCCCAGCACCTTGAAGTTGGGCTTCACGCGGAAGTCGACGAAGTCGTCGGCGCGGGCCGTGAAGTGCACCTCGCGCACGTTGAGCTCCTCGGTCAGCAGCCCGACCAGTGGGACCAGCCGCTCGGCCTGAGCCTGCTCGGCCAGCACGACCTCGAGGGCCCGCAGGGGCTGCCTCACGCGCACGCCGACCTGCTTGCGGGCGGCCAGCCCCAGGCTGGCGAGGTCGCGGATCAGCTCCATGTCCTGGCCCAGCGCCGGGTCCTGGTGCGCGCTCGGCTCGGGCCAGGCGCAGTGGTGGACGGAGGTCGGCTCGTCGTCCAGGCGCAGATCCTGGAAGAGCGCCTCGGCCATGAAGGGGACGAAGGGCGCGATGAGGCGGCAGAGCTGCGCGAGCACCTCGTACAGGGTCCACAGCGCGTCCTGGAGCTCGTCACCCTCGCCCCAGAAGCGACGCCGGCTTCGGCGCACGTACCAGTTGGACAGGCTCTCCACGAAGCCCTGGATGGACCGGGCCGCCTCATACAGCGAGTAGGCGTCCATGTGCTCGGTGACGCCGAGGTTCAACTCTCTGAGTTCGTTCAGGATCCATCGATCCAGCGGGGAGCGGTCGGCGACGGCCCGGGCTACCTGCGTGTTCGGATCGAAGCCCGCGATGTTGGCGTAGATGGCGAAGAAGCTGTGGACGTTCTTCAGCCGGATGTGGAACTCGCGCTGGCCCTCGCGGATGGACCGCAGCGACAGCCGGGTGTTGGCCCACGGGGGGTTGGAGGCGTAGAACAGCCATCGGAAGGCGTCGGCGCCGGGCGCCTCGAAAGGGGCGTGCAGCGTGACCCGGCTCGACACGCCCAAGCTACCGGCATCGTTCGGGTTCAGGTGAACGGTGTCCTTGACCTTGAAGTCGCAGCTGGCCACCTCCAGCTGCAGGCTGCCGGAGGGCCCCTCGGCCCGGAAGCCCTCGCCGGGCCCGAAGCCCAGGGACTTGACCTGGGCGGGCATGAAGCCGACGGTGCCCGCCTTCACGGTCTCGTCCAGCACCACGTCCAGCGTCATCCGGCCCAGCATGACCAGGTCGGGGCTGGTGTAGTTGCCCTTGGACTTGGACTCCTTTCGGCCGTCCATGTCGCAGACGTGGCCCAGCACGACGCAGTTCTTGAAGGGGCGTGGGAAGCCCACCGCCTCGAGGCCGTAGTCCTCGCAGGTGGCGTCGTCGAAGAGCAGCGTCGAGATCATCAGCAGGCTGTAGAACCAGCCCCGCGTCTGGTCGACGGCCTCGGAGATGAAGTCCGCTGGGAACATCTTCTTGAAGGTCTCGTGGCTCCCCTCCGCGTGCGGGAAGCCCCACTGGGCGAAGGGCATCGCGCCGCTGTCGAACCAGCAGTCGATGACCTCGGGCACCCGCTCCATCGTGCCCTGGCACGCGCCGCAGGGCAGCGTCACGCCGTCGATCCAGGGCCGGTGGATCTGCAGGTGTTCGTCCACGCTGGGGTCGAAGGGGTCGGGCTTGCCGGCCTCAGCGTTGAGGCGACGGATCTCCGCGGTGCTCTCGGGCGCGTGCATGTGCTCGCAGTCCGGGCAGATCCAGATGTTCAGGGGCGTGCCCCAGAAGCGCTCCCGGGACAGGGCCCAGTCCACGTTGTTGCGCAGGAAGTCGCCGAAGCGGCCGTCCTGGATGTGCTGGGGGCGCCAGTTGACGGCGGCGTTGTTGGCCAGGGCCTCGGCGTTGAGCGCGGTCGTCTTCACGAACCAGGCGGGCCGCGCGTACTGGATGAGCGGGTCGTCGTCCGCGCGCCAGCAGAAGGGGTACTCGTGGCGCACGGTCTCGCGCTTGAACAGGACCCCGCGCTCCTTGAGCTCACGGATGATGTCCTTGTCGGCGTCCTTGCAGAAGACGCCCTCCAGCCAGCCGGTGCCCTCGACGAAGCGACCGTTCGGGGCGACCAGCTGCAACATGCCGATGTTGTTCTTCTTTGCGACCTTGTGGTCGTCCTCACCGAAGGCGGGGGCGGTGTGCACCAGGCCCGTTCCGGCGGACAGCGTGACGTGCTCACCGGCGATGACGCGCCAGGCCGGCCCGTCGGGGTCCAGGCCCTCGAAGCGGTAGATCGGCGTGTAGGTCAGGCCGATGAGGTCCCCACCCGTCACCGTCTTGACCACCGTACCCT
>CALGIB010000795.1 GCA_937915955.1 uncultured Pseudomonadota bacterium | reverse complement strand
TCCTCGGCGACCACCAGACTGGCGACCACGCGGGTCGCCGGCCCCCGCTGGCGGAGCAGCTCACCGACGTGCTCCAGCACGACCCCGTCCCAGGGGCCCTCGTGCTCGGCCAGCAGCACCCAGGTCTGGGGGATCTCGGGGAACTCGCCGACCAGAGCGGCGATCTCGGGGCTCAGCAGGCGCCCGTCCGTCTCGACGCGCAGCGCCTCGAAGCAGCCGTGGTCCCGGATGCTCTCCAGGGCCAGCCGCAGCACGCGCGAGAACTCCGGGTGCATCAGCGGCTCGCCACGCCAGGACAGCTGCAGGGTCGGGAAGACCAGCCGGGCCGAGCTCAGGTCCTGCAGCACGGACTGCACGACCTCGAAGCCCATGAAGCCGCGCCCGAAGTCCAGGTAGGACTTGTCGCGGTAGTCCAGCCAGCGCGAGGGCTGCCGCCAGGTGTCCTCGATGGGGCGAGGGCAGCCCCGCACGAAGTCCTGGAAGCGGCGCTGGGTCGAGGCGTCCCAGATCGACGACCAGGGGGCCAGATCGGCCAGCTCCAGCCGCAGCACGCCTCCCGGAATGCGCCGGACCTTCGCGGGCCGCAGCCGCTTGACGCGGTCCTTCACGGCCTCGCCCAGGAGGCCCAGCGCTGCACGTCCGATGCCCATCGCGGAGTCCGAGTCCCGCCGCAGGTAGCAGCTCTGCATGCAAGGGGTCGTGCAGGCCTTGACCACCTGCCGCCGCTCGGCCAGAGCGGGGCTGGCCCAGAGCTGCTGCAGGGTCTGCTCCCGCACGCTGCCGAAGCGCCCGGCCAGGAAGTCCAGCTGGCCGTCGCACATGATCGCGCTGCCGTCGGCGTTGACGTAGAGCTCCTTCCACCCGGCCCAGCAGGGGGCCTCGAGCGGCTTGAGCGTGTCCCGGTAGTAGGACGGGATGAGCCGGATGTCCTGCTCCGAGCTGAGGATCCGGAAGCCGCTGCGCCCCTGCCGGCGGACGCGCCCGCAGAGCTCCTCGACGAGCTGCTCCAGCGCGGGCAGGTCCGCGGGCCGGATCCACATGCCGGCTGCCTCGGGCGGAGCGTCGTCCCCGGTCCGGAACAGGTTCAGCAGCTGCACGCCGTCGAAGCCCAGGCGCTCGAGCTCGTCCAGGAAGGCCGGCAGCTGGGCCAGGTTCTGACGGTGCACGAGGGTGTTCGCCAGGATCTTGCGCCGCACGTTGCCCGCGGCCGCGTCCGCCTCACGGATGTTCGCGTAGCCCTTCAGCGCGCGCCGGTACATGCCCTCGCCGCGCACCTGGTCGTGGACGGCCTCGGGCCCGTCCAGGCTGATGTTGATGTGCAGCCCGCTGGGTCGGATGCCCGCCACCGTCTCGGCCCGCCGCTTGTTCACCAGCGTGCCGTTGGTGGTGATGGTGATGGTGAAGTCCTTGCGGCAGGCGTACTCCAGGATCTCCTCGAGGTCGCCGCGCATGAAGAGCTCGCCCCCCAGCGGGTTGAACACCTTCACGCCCCAGGCCGCCGCCTGGTCGATCAGGTCCTTGACCTCGGCCGTGCTGAGCTCGTCCGGCACGTCGTAGCAGGTCGTGCACATCGTGCACGTCAGGTTGCAGCGCAGCGTCAGGTTCACGCTGAGCCAGTCCGGCGGCGCCAGCGAGCGGTTCAGCGCTCGCGAGAGGTACATGCGCGCGTTGCGCCGGACGGGGTCCAGAGGGTCCACAGCCCGAGTCTAGGCTCCGGGGGCTGGCCGTTGCGCTCGCCGGGCCCGCTATCCTTGCCGCATGCGTGTCCTCGTCGTCTTCCACGGCTGGCTCCCCGACGCCGACCGACCCGGCTCCGGCGGGGCGATCCGCGCCTGGCACCACATCGAAGCCCTGCGCGGCGCGGGTCACCAGGTCCACGCCCTGTCCCGGGACCAGGACGCCGAGGAGGGCTTCCGCTCCGGCCGACACCTGCGCAGCCTGGCGAAGACCATCGCTCCAGACGCCATCGTCTGCGTGCAGCCCGAGGAGGCGCCCAACCTGGCCGGGCTGGGCGTCCCGCTGGTCGTCGATCTCTACGCCCCGCGCCTGCTCGAGGCCCCCTTCGAGGGCAGCGACAGCGTCGCCCGCGAGGCGGTCAACACCCTGCGAGCCATCGCCTCGGGGGACGCATTCCTCTTCAGCAACCCTCGCCAGCGCCACTTCGGCCTGGGGCTGATGGCCCTGGCCGGCGTCGATCTGCTCGAGGACCCCTCGCTGATCGTGCCCCTGGCGGCCTGCCCCTCCGCGCCTCCGCGGAGGGTCCCCCGACACCCGGTGATCGTGATGGGCGGGGTCGCCTGGCCCTGGCAGGACCCGACCCAGGCCCTGGCTCGCACGAGGGCCCACCTCGAGGCCCGTCGCAAGGGACGCGTCCGCGTGCTGGGGGGCAAGCCGAGCCTCGGGGACACCCCGGTGGTGGACCTCGCGGCCCGCGTGCCGCCGGGCAAGCGCCTGGAGTACCAGGGCCCCCTGCCCTACCCCGAGCTGCTCCAGGCCTACGCCGGCAGCTCGGCCCTGCTCGACGTCATGGCGCCCAACGCCGAGCGCGAGCTGGCGCTGTCCTTCCGCCACCTCGACGCGCTGTCCTGCGGGCTGCCGCTGATCACCACGCGGGACAACGCCATCGCCCAGCTGGTCGAGGACTTCGGCGCTGGCTGGATCGTCGAGGGCCCGCTCGAGCCCGTCCTCGACCAGGTCCTGGACGAGCCCGAGGAGCTCGCTCGTCGCAGCCAGGGCGCCCTGAAGCTGGCCGCGCGCTTCTCACGCGAGCTCGTCGAGGCCCCGCTGCTGGCCTGGCTCGAGCGCCCTCACCTGCGCCACCGCGGGACCACCCCCCTGACCGAGGCCGCCGAGCTCAAGGCCCAGCTGACCCAGGCCGAGACCCGCCTCGAAGGCGCCCGGCAGCTCCAGGTCCGGGCCGAGGCCGAGACCGCCGAGAAGCGCCTCGAGAACACCCGCCTCAGCGAGCAGATCGCCGCGCTCACCGGCACCGTCGAGCGGCTCACCCGCAGCCTGGACGAGGTGGCGGGCTTCAAGCGCGAGGCCGTGCGCGTGCTGGGCAGCGAGCGCGACGCCCTCGGCGAGGAGGCCCGCAGCCTGGCCCGGGAGCTCTCCGACCTGCGCGCGGATCTGGCCAAGAAGGACGCCGAACAGCGCGCGAGCCGCCGCGAGATCGACCGCTTGAACCAGGCGATCTCGGGGCTCCGAGACGAGGCCAGCTACGGCGAGGGGCGCCTGCTCGAGGCCGGCCAGCGGGAGAGCCTGCTGCGCCAGCAGCGGGACGCGATCAGGGCCCGATCGGAGGCGAACCTGCTGTCACGGCTGCTCCGCAGGTTCCGCCGAGAATAATTGTTTGAACGGTGTAGAAAAATTTTCGTCACCGGGTATGGTGTCCCCGCAACCGGAGCGCGGGACATGCTCAGTCGCCGGAACAAGCGTGGAAACGTGCTCGTCATCTTCGCGCTCGCGCTCGTCGTGATCCTGGGCTTCGGCGCCCTGGCCATCGACGTCGGGTACATGCGCCTGGCCCAGGCACAGACCCAGGACGTGGCCGACGCCGCCTCGCAGGCTGCCCTGTTCCAGCTCCGCCGAACCGGCGACATGAACCTGGCCACCCAGGCCGCCGAGTCCGTGGCTCGGCTGAACGTCGTCGCCGGCAAGCCCCCCGACATCGAGTCCATCACCTTCGGCCAGTGGGACGAGGACTCCGGCACCTTCGTCGAGGACAACCAGCGCCCCAACGGCGTCAGCGTCACGGCCTCCCGAGCAGACGGAAACGCCGTCGGCCTGTTCCTGGGGCGCTTCTACAACTGGGACGAGGTCAACGTCCGCGCCCGCGCCACCTCGGCCGCGCGCAACCTGCACGCCTGCATCGCGATGGACATCACCAACAGCTGGTCCCGGCCCAACTACTACTACGCCCGCGAAGCGGCGGTGACCTTCTACGACACCCTGGCCAACGCCTACAGCGACAGCGACAAGATCGGCATGACGGTGTTCACGGGCCGCTACGCCTGGGAGTTCACGCCGCTGACGCTGATGACCGACGACGTCACCAGCGGCTACGAGATCCGTGACCAGTGGGAGGCCATGGAGACGGCCAGCAAGGCCGGCAAGGCCGCGAACAACGGCAGCGGCTGCAGCGTGTACTCGGGCAGCAAGACCGACAACTTCAAGAAGCCCTCCGGCGGCTGCTTCCCCGACATGCCCCGCGAGTACAGGGACGAGCCCGGTACGGATCACACCACGGGCATGGCGATGTGCCAGCTGATGTTCCAGGCCGAGACCGACGTCACCGCCTACCGCGCCATGGTCGTGCTCACGGACGGCTACCCCAACGGCATCGGCAAGAACCACGGCAAGACGCGCATCGCCCAGGGCTACACCGAGACGCGCTGGGATGAGTACCAGGGGCCCATCCCCCACACGACCAACCAGGTCAAGGCCGACAGCGTCACGCTCGCCCAGGAGATGTACGAGCAGGACCGGGTCCACACCTGGGTCGTCAGCTTCGTCGCCGACGACGCCTTCATGGAGAACATGGTCAACGGCGACGGCTACTACGTGAACACCAAGAGCGCCGCGGCCCTGGTCCCCATCTTCGAGGACATCGCCAACTCGCTGCCGATGGCGATCGTCGAATGATCGCGCGCCGCAACCGCCGGGGCTCCGAGGCCATCGAGCTTGGCCTGATCATGCCGATCTTCGCGCTCCTCCTCATGGCGATGATGGACGTCAGCTGGCTCTTCTTCCACCAGTCCGCCCTGGACGCCTCGGCCAACATCGGCTGCCGGGCGGGCGCCCTGATCGACCCTGGCGAGAACGACGAGAACCTGGCCTACCTCGAGTTCGTCGCGCAGGAGGCCCTCATCAACGCGCTGATCGACAACGGCACGGGCAGCTGCGATGGCACCTGCTCGACCTCGGTGTCGACCTTCGGCAGCACCCCCGGTCGCAGCCTGCTCTGCCAGATCGATCGGGACGTCGAGCCCCTGCTGGGGGTCGTGATCTCGCCCATGACCATCGACTCGACCCAGGTCGTGCGCCTGGAGTGGCAGTACTGATGCCGCGACACCGCACACGGGGCTCCCGCCGAGGCGGCGCCGCCATCGAGTTCGCCCTGGTCGCCCCCATCCTCATCGGGGTCTTCGGCGCGGTGATCGAGCTCTCGCTCTGGGTCAACAGCTTCCACCTGATCAGCCGGGCGGCCCGCGACGCGACCCGGGTGGGCTCCATCACGATCGAGGGAGACGGCGCGGACGGCTCCCTGATCGAGGCCAACGCCATCGAGCACGCGCTGACCGTGCTGGACTTCACCGGCTTCCAGTGCAGCGACGTGCCCGAGTGCCTGGTCACCGCCGAGTGGGCCGCAGACTCCGTCGACGGCAACATGTACCTGACCACGACGATCCACTACCCCTACCGGGGCCTGACCAACGTGCTCCCCGTCGTGAACCGGGGCGTCACCGCGCGCTTCACGATGATGACCCAGCAGCAGTAGCTCTGGTTACGCGGGGCCCATGACCCAGCCTCCGCTCAACGGCGTCGTGTTGCTGACGGGAGCCTCCTCCGGCATCGGCGAGGCCATGGCGCGGCAGCTGACCGAGGCCCGCGTCCTGGTGCTGGTCGCCCGTCGGCGCGAGCGCCTCGAGGTGCTGGCCGCCCAGCTCCCCAACGCTGAGCTGCGGGTCTGCGACCTCACCGATCTCCAGGCGTGCGAGCGGCTGATCGCCGGCGTCGAGGCCGACCACGGCGCCGTCGACGTGCTCATCAACAACGCCGGCATGGGCGACATCGGCCTCTTCGAGCAGCTGGACCCCGACAAGCTGGTTCGCATGCTCGACCTCAACGTGCGCGCGCTGACCTGGCTGAGCCGCCGGGTCCTGCCTGGCATGGTCGAGCGCCGCCGCGGCGGCATCCTGAACCTCAGCTCGGGCTTCGGCCTGACCTGGATGCCCGTGGCCAGCGCCTACGGGGCCAGCAAGGCCTACGTCAGCTCCTTCAGCGAGGCCCTGCGCACCGAGCTCAAGGGCACCGGGGTCGTCGTGACCCAGTCCTGCCCCGGACCGGTGGCCACGGAGTTCGAGGACAAAGCCGGCAACCCCACGGGCATGCAGGTCCCAGGGCTCCTCCTGATCTCGGCCGAGGCCTGCGCGCGTCAGTCCCTGGGCGCCTTCCGCGCGGGCCGAGCGCTGACCATCCCGGGCTTCGTGGCCTGGGCGGTCATCAGCGCCGGCCGCCTGTCCCCGTCCTGGCTGCTGCGCCTGATCTACTGGCCGCTCGGCGGCTTGCTCCGCTGAGCGCGCTGGAGCGTCCGCGCGATGAGCTCGGGCGGCGTCGTGTACCAGTTGATGCCTCCGCAGCTGCCGCAGACGCCCTCGAAGCGCCCCTCGATGTGGTCGATGCGCCGCTGCAGGGCCACCGGTCCCTCCCACAGCTCGCGGAAGGAGTGCCGGTCCAGGCTGCCCAGATCCAGCTCGCCGCCCAGGTCCGCGCAGCACATCATCAGGTGACCGTCGTGGCGGATCACCGGGGTCGCCCACAGGCCCGGACAGGGCTGACGAGGGGCCGGCTCCTCCACCGTGCTCTCCCAGGGCCGGCGCTCCCAGATCTTGATCTCGACGTGCCCGCGGTCCTCGGCCCTCACGCCCTGCTCGGCCAGGCTGCGCTCGTAGAGCCGGTCGGCCTCGAGCTGTCCCGGGCCTCCTGCGCCTACGCTCAGGCGCTTGATCATGATGTCGGCGTGCCCGACGCCGCCCCCCTGGCACCGCAGGAAGTGACTCCAGTAGTCGACGAACGCGCCGACCTCGTGCGCGTTGCCGTCCTGC
>CALGIB010000794.1 GCA_937915955.1 uncultured Pseudomonadota bacterium | reverse complement strand
CCGCCCACGACCAGAAGCTCCTCGAGCGCGATCTCTACCTGCACCACTGGGGCGACCGGCTGCCGACGGCCGGCCGCGTGCTGGATCTCGGCGGCGGCTGCGGGCGCTTCGCCGCCTGGCTGCTGGATCAGGGCCTGGACGTCGAGGTCGTCGATCCCGACCTCCGCTCACTCTGGCGCACGCTCCAGCACGCCTCGGGCCGTCCGGGACGCCTCGACCTGCACTGGACCACCGGCGAGCGCCTGCCGGACCTGCAGCCGGTCGGGGCGGTCGTGGCCGCCGAGGTGCTCTGCTACGTCGAGGACCCCGCCTCGACCCTGCGGCGGCTCCATCGCCTCCTCGAGCCGGGCGGGCGCCTGTTCTGCTCCGTCGAGGCCCGCTGGGGCTGGGCCGCCTCGCTCGATGTCCACCCCGGCAGCCTGGACGCGCTGGTCGGCGACGGGATCGTGCACGTGCCGGGCGAGGTCTGGGTGCGCACCTTCGAGGGCCAGGACCTCCGCGACCTGCTCGAGGCCACGGGCTTCGAGGTCGAGCTGCTGCTGCCTACCCACTACGTGCTGAGCGGCCCCTTCGAGGCGGCCGCCGGCGAGCTGGACCTGGAGCAGGCTCTGGCCTGGGAGGAGCGCCTGCGCGCCCACCCGCGCTGCAGAGACTGGAATCGTGCTTGGACGGCCGTCGCGCGCAAGTCCGGCTAAGTTCCGGCCCACTGGTGCGACCCGCCTCCGTCGCCACCGGCACCCTCCGTGGCGACCTGCCCCAAAGGACTCATGCGCGTTCTCCTCGTCCAGCCTCCTCGCCGCTACTGGCCCTACACCAGCGAAGGCGACAACTTCCTGCTCCAGCAGGCGCTGCCCGCCCTGGCGTCGGTGGCCCGGGACGAGGCCCACGACGTGCGCGTCATCGACTGCATGCCCCTGCACATCGGCTGGCGAAGCCTCTTCCAGAAGATCCGGGACTTCAAGCCCGAGGTCATCGGCTGCGGCGAGAACCACGCCCTCTACGCCAGCGAGGCGATGCGCTTCTTCAAGCTCGCCAAGGAGGCCGCCCCCGAGGCGCTGACCGTGGCGGGCGGCGGGCACTTCACCAACCTGGCCCACCGCTACGCGAACCACCCCGACATCGACGTGATCTGCATCGGCGAGGGCGAGCTCACCTTCGCGGAGATCCTGAACACGGCGGCGGCGGGCACCCGCCCTCCCGACAGCGACTGGGAGAAGATCGACGGCATCGCGTTCTAACGCGAGGGCCAGATGATCCAGACCCAGCACCGCAAGCTGGTCGCGGACCTCGACACCTTGCCGCTGCCCGCCTACGACATGATGCCGATGCACCTGTACGGGACCAGCCGCTACCTGTTCAGCCCCGGCGGCAGCACCCTCCACCACAGCCGAGGCTGCGTGAGCAAGTGCAGCTTCTGCGCTTGGTGGACCACGATGGCCGACCGCAGCACGGACAAGGACGGCAACGTCAAGCTGAGGCCCCGCTGGCGCTCCAAGTCGGTGGGCCGGATGATGGAGGAGGTCGAGGAGCTGTACTACCGGTATGGCAAGCGCAGCTACGTCTGGGTGGACGAGAGCTGGAACATCGACCCGCGCTTCAACCACGAGTTCAGCACCGAGATGATCCGCTCGGGAATGAAGACCAAGTGGATGACCTTCATGCGGGCCGACTGCATCGTGCGCGACCACGAGCGCGGCATCCTCGCCGAGCAGGTCGCCGCGGGCCTGTCCCACATCCTCATCGGGGTCGAGCGGGCCGAGGATGACAACCTCAAGGGCCTGGACAAGCGCTTCTACGCCGGCGGCGTGGCCGAGCGGGCCATCCGCATCTTCAAGGAGGAGTTCCCCGACGTCTTCATCCAGGCGACCTTCATCATCGGCGTGAAGAACGAGAACGAGGACAGCCTGTCCAAGCAGGTCGAGCTGGCCAAGCGGCTGGACGTGGACTTCCCCGCCTTCCACCCGATCACGCCGGTGCCCGGGACGCCCATCTTCGACGACGCGCTGGCCAACGGGCACATCACCTACGAGGACTTCGACGAGTTCGACTGGCTGAGCCCGGTGCTCGACACGGACTACATGACGAAGACCGAGATCGAGGACGCGCTGTACCGTATGAACCAGCAGTTCGTGAACACGCGCTGGATCCTCAAGGGGCTCACCAGCAAGGTGGACTACAAGCGCGACATGTACATCTGGTTCGCCAAGGTCTCGGCGATGATGGCCATCGGCGCCCTGAAGAAGAAGG
>CALGIB010000793.1 GCA_937915955.1 uncultured Pseudomonadota bacterium | reverse complement strand
CGCCCGCAGCCCCAGGGCCAGCTCGGCCGGACCCTCGCCCGCCGCCACGCCCTGAACGTATCGTCGAGCCAGCCTCGCGGCCGCCTCCTCGCCCAGCGAGCCGCCCGGCGCGAACACCAGGGGTACGCCCGCGTCGAGCAGATCCCTGGCCAGCGAGCCGCCGCCGGCGCCGCAGACCAGCGCCAGCACCAGGCCAGCACCTCGGAGGTGGCTGGCCACGCTGGCGGAGCCCAGACCCTCGGGCCCGTCCATGGTCCGGAAGCCGGCCGCGTCCGACTCGCCGTGCGCCAGCAAGAGCACCGCGCGGCCCGAGGTCTCCGTGTCGAGCTCACCCGCCGCGCGGGTCACCTGGGCCCGCAGGCGGTCCATCACGTCGTCATCGGGATCCGGGCAGATCAGGCCCAGACCCCGGGGGTGTCGGTAGGGCTGCAGGGCCCGCGGCGTGGCGTGGGCCGAGCGCAGCACCACCCCCGAGCCGTCCAGCTCGATGGGCTGCCCCTCGAAGGCCAGCAGCTCCCAGGGCAGCGCGCCCAGGCTCTGGCCCAGGTGCAGCACCAGCCGCAGCGCGACCCCGTCCTCGCGAGCCCGAGACAGCCCGCCGAGCAGCTCGCCCATGATGCGCGGGCTGGCCCCCAGGGCTCGGCCCAGGGCGTCCCCGACGGCCCGCTCGAGGCGCTCCCAGTCGGCGTCGTCCCGATCCTCGGCGCCGCTCAGCGCCCGGCAACTCTCGAGCACCGCCTGGACCGCGGTCGCGGGGACCAGGGCCTTGTGCGCGGCGTCCTCGCCCAGCCGACCACGGACCAGCCAGCCGCCCTCGAAGGGGTCGAGCTCGAGGTGGTAGGTCTCGGCCATCAGACGAGCGCGGCCAGCGCGGCGGCGTCGTTGTTGGCGACCAACTGGACCATCTGGAGCCCGTTGGGCATGCCGGTGACGAGGTTCGGGCTGCCGATCACGTCGTTCATCAGGGCCGAGGACAGCGGGCCCGCGTTGGATCGGGCCACCGACTGCATGCGACAGGTCAGACCCGCCACCGCCGCGGCCGCGGTCGAGGTGCCGCTGGAGATCACCGGGTTGAAGCCCGCCGTGGGCGCCAGCAGCATGCTGGTGGGCCCCGTGACCTTGAAGCCGGGCCCCCGGTTGGCGAAGGAGGCCGGGCCAGAGACGTAGAGGGCGCCGCCTCCGCCGTCCCGGAGGTAGGCCACCGCGTGGGGGTCCAGCCCGGGGGTGGGCTGGTTGAAGTCCCAGCCGCCGTTGCCGCTGGGGATGACGACCACCAGCCCAGCGTCCAGCAGGGCCTGGATGACCGAGCGCTGGAAGGCGTGGTAGCCGAAGGGCAGGCGCCGATGCAGGCCCGCGCGGGTCTGCACCTCGAGCAGGATGACGTCCCCGCGCTCCAGCCGGTCGGGCACGTAGTTGGCCCCCTGTGCCAGCGGGTGGTGCCGCTCCGATCGATAGCGAGCGCCGCGACCGATCAGCGCCAGCGCCGCCAGCGTAGGGCTGTACTCGTAGCCACCGCACTGCAGATCCCAGCCCCAGGCTCCCCCCAGGAGGGTCTGCGGGATGTCCTCGGCCTGGGCGGCCCGCAGCATGTTCGAGCCGTGGTCGAGGTAGCGGAGGCTGGCGCCCGAGGCCAGGCGCACCGACGGGCCGAAGGGCTGCGGCCAGGGGCCCGGGCTCTTCAGGTTCTACTCCACCGACCAGCCCTCCTCGACGACGCCCAGGCGCTGGGACGACGGGAAGGTCTGGGCGAGGCTGACCATGTTCAGCGGGTCCGCCAGCGCGGCGACCCAGCCGATCGCCGGGGTCACGGCGGCCGGCGGTGCGTCGGGCAGCTCAAGGAAGACGGAGGCGACGTCCTTGCGCCGCCGGAGGCCCTGGACCAGCTCCTCGGCCTGGCCGCGCTGGGCCCGGACGAGGAAGAAGTTCTCCAGCGGAGAGACCGCGGTCATCGATGGGCCGTCCTGGTCTCCCTGGCGTGGATCGTCTTCGTCCCCACCCTCGTGGGCTCCGATCACGAGGCGCGCGGATCGGCCAAGGGACCCGGCCATGGCGACCGCCTCGCGGCGGCTGCGGGCCTCGACGAAGACCAGCGGTGAAAAGACAGCTTCCTGGGCAGTTCCCGGCATCACTCGACTCCCGTTGTCGTGGAACAGGCATCCCGCCCCGTTTCCTCAGAAACCCTACGCCAGTTCTGGGGACTGCTCGCCGAGTGCCTGCGAAGACCTGCCTGAACCCTGTCGTTTCACGGAGCCCGAGCCCCACATGAGCAGTCCGAGCCGCGGTTCATCCGGCATCCTCCAGCTTCACCCTGCCCTTCCGGCGATCCGGCAGCTGCGGCTGCTGCACGCCTGCGCGCCGCTGGGCTACCGCCGACTCTGGCTGCCCATCGGCGAGCCCCGGCTGCACCTGCACCTGCCTGAGCTGCTGGCCTGCGCCCGGGACCTGGGCATGCAGACCGAGCTCCTGGCCCAGCCCGGGATCTCCCCACCCGGCCTCCGCAGCGTGCCCCACGGCCTGCTCCTGGACCTCCGGCGTCGAGGTCTGCACGAGCTCATCCGCCTCGGCGAGACCACCCAACCCGGAACCCGCTACCTGCGCCTGCGCTGCTGCCCCACCCAGCTCCCCGAGCCCACGGAGCTGGCGACCGCCTGGGCCTGGCTCCGCGCTCGCCCCGCCTCCTCGCTGCCCATTCGCTGCGACATCGCACCTCGACAGCAGATCCTGGCCCGCTGGGACGCGGCGCTGCGGTCGAACACCCTCGTCGGCCTGGTGGACCGCCTGATCCTGCGCCCCGACGCGCGCATCGCCGCCTGGTCCAGCGAGCTGGCCCCCAGCTTCGAGAGCCTCGAGCAGCTCCAGCAAGAGCTGCCGGTGCTCCGAGAGCAGCTCCGCGAGGCCCACGCCTGGCTCCGGGAGGGCGAGGTGCCCCTGCTCGACCCCTACGCGACGCTCGCGACCCGCAGCCCGGCCCTCAACCTGGGGAGCGCCGGATCCGTAGACACGGTCGATGCGCATCCTCATCGCCGACGACGAGCCGATCTCCCGGCTCGTACTCCAGAGGACCCTGGAGCTGTGGGGCTACGACCTGATCGTGGCCCGCGACGGTGACGAGGCCCTGGAGCTGCTGCAGACCCCCAGGGGTCCCGAGCTGGCCATCCTGGCCTGGATGCTCCAGGGCGTGGACGGCCCCGGCATCTGCGAACGCATCCGAGCCCAGGACGCCGAGCCCTACCGCTACCTGATCCTGCTGACCAGCAAGTGCGAGCCCGAGGAGGTCGCCCGCGGCCTGGACAGCGGCGCCGACGACCAGCTCGCCAAGCCCTTCCACCCCGTCGAGCTGCGCGCCCGCATCCGCGCGGGCCGCCGCATCCTGGACCTGCAGAACCAGCTCATCAGCACCCGCGAGGCCCTGCGCTACCGCGCCACGCGGGACACGCTGACGGGCCTGCTGAATCGGGGCGTAGCCATCGAGCGGCTGCAGCAGGAGCTCACGCGAGCGAGCCGCCAGAAGGCCGGTGGCATGGCCGTCCTGCTCTTCGACCTGGATCACTTCAAGCACGTCAACGACCGCTACGGACACCTGGCCGGCGACGAGGTGCTGCGCGAGGTCGCCCGCCGGGCCCAGGACGTGCTGCGGCCCTGCGACCACCTGGGCCGCTACGGCGGCGAGGAGTTCCTGGTCATCCTGGCGGACTGCGGTCCCGAGGCGGCGCTCGTGGTCGCCGAGCGGATCCGCTTCGCGCTGGCCGATCGACCGGTGCGCGCCGAGGGCGCCATCATCCCCGTGAGCGCCTCTGTGGGGGCCGTCACCTCGGGTCAAGGGCGCACCGGAGAAGACCTCGTCCGGCTGGCCGACCAGGCCCTCTATGAGGCAAAAGGTCAAGGAAGGAACTGCACCGTCGCCAGCTGGCTGCTGCCCGCGACGGGTCAGCTGACGGGCTGACCCTTGCCGCCCGTGAGGCGCGTGAACACCTCTGCGCCTGCCGGGATACACGCCCGGCTTCCACCTACGGAACGCGGAGCGGACGCGCATGATCGAAGTGGTCGGACTGACCCGGTACTACGGGACCCATCCGGCCGTCGACCAGGTCACCTTCAACATCCAGGACAACGAGATCGTTGGCTTCCTCGGCCTCAACGGCGCCGGCAAGTCGACCACGCTCAAGATCCTGGCTGGCCTGCTGCTCCCCAGCGCGGGCAAGGTCACCATCGACGGCCTCGACGTAGCACAGGCCCCGGACTCGCTGCGGAGCCGCATCGGCTTCCTGCCCGAGGACACGCCCCTGTACGAGGACATGCGCGTGCGGGACTTCGTCTCCTACGTCGGTGAGATCAAGGGAATGAGCGCCCAGGACGTCGCCGGTCGCGTCGACGACGTGCTGGCCCGCTGCGGCCT
This sequence comes from uncultured Pseudomonadota bacterium, assembly GCA_937915955.1. Lineage (GTDB taxonomy): Bacteria > Myxococcota_A > UBA796 > UBA796 > CAJQPC01 > JAAESX01. Next base: position 888 of record CALGIB010000793.1, on the reverse strand, counting down.
GACCGAGCGCGCCGACCAGGTCATCGGCGAGCTGTCCCACGGCTACCGCAAGCGCGTCGGCATCGCCCAGGCCATCATCCACGACCCCAAGCTGGTCATCCTGGACGAGCCCATCTCGGGCCTGGATCCCCGCCAGATCCGCGAGATCCGCGAGGTCGTGGTGGGCCTGAAGGACCACTGCACGGTGCTCATCAGCTCGCACATCCTCAGCGAGATCAGCCAGACCTGCGACCGCATCCTGGTCCTGCAGGACGGCCGCCTCGTGGGCGAGGGCACCGAGGAGGAGCTGGCCGCCAGCACCGCCCAGGCCGGCGCTCGCCTGGAGCTGGACCTGCGCGGCAGCGCCGAGGCCGTCACCGCCGCCCTGAGCGCCTTCCCGGGCCTCACCCACAGCATCCGGCACGAGCACGACGGCGTCGTCACCACCTCGGTGGTCCTGGCCGACGACCAGCGAGAGGGCTTGATCCAGGCGCTGGTCGCCGCGGGCCTGGGCGTGCGACGGGTCGAGGAGTCCGACAGCGAGCTCGAGGAGATCTTCCTGAGCCTCACCTCGACCACCACCGGGGGTGCCGCATGAGGGGCCTGATGCTGGTGACCCGCCGCGAGCTGGCCGCCTACCTCAACGGGTACTGGGGCTACGTCATCGTGGCCATCCTGCTGATGCTGCAGGGCCTGTTCTTCAACGCCTTCGCGCTGGGCAGCACGCCCCGGCTGTCCTCCGAGGTGCTGGAGCAGTTCTTCTACTTCAGCTTCGGCTTCACGGTCGTCGCCGCGCTGCTGCTGACGATGCGCCTGGTCGCCGAGGAGGTCCAGACCGGCACCATCGTGCTGATCGACAGCTCCCCGCTGAGCGACTGGCAGGTCGTGGGCGGCAAGTTCGACGTCGGC
>CALGIB010000792.1 GCA_937915955.1 uncultured Pseudomonadota bacterium | reverse complement strand
CCGCGGACGACGACGACGACGAGGTCTTCTACGCCGTCCAGTGGTGGGTGGGCAGCGCCATGGTCAGCACGGAGGCGGTCCTGCCCGCGGACTACATCTCCCGGAGCGACAGCGTCTACGCGCGGGTGACGCCCACCGACGGCGAGGACGACGGCGAGCTCGTCCAGACCGACGCCATCACCGTGAAGAACAGCCCGCCCGTGGCCACCTCGGTGACCATCAGCCCCCTCGAGGCCGGCACCAACGACACGCTGACCGCCAGCGGGACGGCCACCGACGCCGACGGCGACAGCGTGGTCATCCGGCTGGACTGGTACGTGGACGGCGAGTGGGCGGCGCAGGGCTCGACCCTGGACGGCCGGCTCTACTTCGAGCGCGACCAGGAGGTCTACGCCGTCGCGACCGGCAACGACTCGATCGAGCAGGGCGAGGGCCTGGCCTCGGACGTGGTGGTCATCACCAACGCCGCCCCCACCGCCACCGACGTGGCCATCGACCCCGCGACCTCAGTCAGCGCCGGCGACGACCTGACCTGTGTGGTGCCCGATCCCACGGACGAGGACGCCGAGGGCGCGGCCACCGACCCCGACGGCGACCCCCTGGACTTTGTCTTCGCCTGGAGCGTGAACGGCTCGGCGTGGACCGGCGCGGTGGCGGACACCACCTACGTCGGCGACACGATCGAGTACTCCGCCACGGTGATCGACGACGAGTGGACCTGCACGGTGACCCCCACGGACGGCACCGCCAGCGGGCCCTCGAGCTCGGCCAGCGTCACGGTCGAGAACGTCTACAAGATCGAGCTCGGAGACCTCGTCGGCATGTCCGACACCTGCTCGACCGTCACCAACGAGACCATGTACAACGGCTGCTACGCCAACGACTGGGGCTTCGGCTGGACCGACGGCGGCTCCACGACCCCTACCAGCGTGACCATCGAGGTCAACCACGGGATCAGCTGCGAGACCTCCCACGCCTACGAGACCTACCTCAACGGCGTGACGACCTCCGAGACGCTGACCCTGATCTACAGCTGCCAGTGCACGCCCGCCGAGTCCGAGTACAGCATCGTGCTGACGGACATGACCGACTACGTGGTCGGCGGCGACAACGAGTTCCTCTTCGAGGGCGTCTACTGCGAGGGCCTGACCCTGCACGAGGACTGGGACGCCTACGCCAAAGTCAGCGTCGTCTACTGAGCGCGACCGGCGTCACCCCAGGTAGGGGTAGCGCCAGTTCGTGGGCGGGTTGAAGTTCTCCTTGATCGTGTGGGGGCTGGTCCACCGGAGGAGGTTGGTCTTGGCGCCGGCCTTATCGTTGGTGCCGCTGCCTCGAGCCCCGCCGAAGGGCTGCTGTCCGACGACCGCGCCCGTGGGCTTGTCGTTGATGTAGAAGTTGCCGGCGGCGTTGCGCAGCGCGACGAGCGCCTGATTGATGGCCACCCGCTCGTTGGCGAAGACCGCGCCCGTCAGCGCGTAGGGGCTGGTGCTGTCGACGATGGGCAGCAGCTCGTCCCAGTCGCCGTCGTCGTAGACGTAGGCCGTCACGATGGGCCCGAACAGCTCGGTCTCCATCAGGTGATGCCGGGGGTCGTCGACGCGCACCATCGTGGGTGAGATGAACCAGCCCTTGCTGTCGTCGTAGGTGCCGCCGAAGACGATCTCGCCGGTCTTCCGACCTAGCTCGATGGCGTCGCGGTGGGTGTTGAAGGCCTTCTGGTCGATGACCGCGGCGATGAAGGTGTCCAGCTCGCGCACGTCACCGACCTTCATCTCGGCGACCATCGCCGAGACCCGCTCGCGGACCTCGGGCCAGAGGCTCTTCGGGACGTAGACCCGGCTAGAGGCGCTGCACTTCTGGCCCTGGTACTCGAAGCTGCCCCGGGCGATGGCCACACTCAGGGCCTTCTTCTCGGCGCTGGGGTGCGCGACGATGAAGTCCTTGCCGCCGGTCTCGCCGACCAGCCGGGGGTAGCTGCGGTAGGTGCCCAGGTTCTCGCCGACGGTCTTCCAGATGTGGTTGAAGGTGCCCGTGCCGCCCGTGAAGTGCACGCCCGCCAGCTCCCGATGAGGCAGCGCGACGCCACCGACCTCGCGGCCGGCTCCGTGGACCAGGTTGATGACCCCCGGCGGCAGGCCGGCCTCGACGAACATCTCCATGAGGACCTGAGCCGAGTGGGCCTGGGTCCGAGCGGGCTTCCACAGCACCGTGTTGCCCATCAGCGCCGGCGCGGTCGGCAGGTTCGCGGCGATCGAGGTGAAGTTGAAGGGGGTGATAGCGAAGACAAAGCCCTCGAGGCCGCGCCAGTCGAGGCGGTTCCAGATGCCGGCCGGGCTGACCGGGGGCTGCTCGGCGTAGATCGCGGCCGCGTAGGCGACGTTGAAGCGGAGGAAGTCGATCAGCTCGCAGGCGGCGTCGATCTCGGCCTGGTGGCAGGTCTTGCCCTGGCCCAGCATCGTCGAGGCGTTGACGCGGTCCCGCCAAGGGCCCGCCAGCAAGGCCGCCGCGCGCAGGAAGACCGAGGCGCGCTCGGCCCAGGGCATCGCCGCCCAGTCCGCGCGGGCCTGCACGCAGGAGTCGATGGCCTGTCCGACCAGGGGGGCGTCCGCGTAGTGGGCGGTGCCGATCAGGTGCCGGTGGTCGGTGGGCATCGCGATGCCGACCTTGCGGCCGGTGTGCACCCACTCCGAGCCGACGCGGCAGGGCAGGTCGGGGCACTCGTCGGCCATGCTGGTCAGCGTGCGCGCCAGCGAGATCCGCTCGCCGCTGCCAGGCGCGTAGGCGCGGACTGGCTCGTTGGAGGGCTGAGGTGGATGGAAGATGCCGTCCATGGGGGACTCCTGGGCCGGTTCGGTGGGTCGGCCTCCCCCTAACCGGGCGCATCTCGGGGCAAGGCCCAGTCGCCGCGGATCGCCTCGCCGTCAGGCCGCATCGAGTAGCATCCAGCGTTCGGAAGGCGGGCATCTGGATGCGTCAGGAGGACTTCACTCCAAGGATCTACGGCAAGTACTACCTGATCGACCGCATCGCGGTCGGCGGCATGGCCGAGATCTACGCGGCGAAGACCTTCTCCGAGGGCGGCTTCGCCAAGACCCTCGTCATCAAGCGCATCCTGAGCCGCTTCTCGGAGAACCCGAACTTCGTCTCGATGTTCATCGACGAGGCCAAGATCAGCGTCAGCCTGCAGCACGCCAGCATCGTGCAGGTCTACGACTTCGGCAAGATCAAGGACAACTACTACCTGGCCATGGAGTGGCTGGACGGGCGCGACGTCAAGCGGCTGTTCAACAAGCTCGTCGCTCGCCGCGAGGTCATGCCCCAGGAGTACGCGGTCTTCATCGCGCACGAGATCTGCCGCGCGCTGGACTACGCCCACCGGCTGAAGAACTACAAGGGCGAGCCGCTGGGCATCGTCCACCAGGACATCAGCCCCAGCAACATCGTGGTGGGCTTCGCGGGCGAGGTGAAGGTCGTCGACTTCGGCATCGCCAAGACCTCGGCCCTCGCCAACGACGTCAAGGACGGCATCAACTGGGGCAAGGTCAGCTACGTCAGCCCCGAGCGCCTGCAGCACAAGCCGCCCACGCCGCAGAGTGACCTGTTCTCGGTCGGCGTGGTCCTGTGGGAGTGCCTGACGGGCCGCTCGCTGTTCAAGGACAAGGACCCCAAGGTCGCCGCCCGCAAGGTGCTCAGCGGCGACTACCCCGCGCCCAGCATCTACAACCCCGCCATCCCTCCGGCCCTGGACCTCATCGTCCTGCGCGCGCTGGCCAAGGACCCCAGCGACCGCTTCGGCGACGGCAGCGAGATGCAGGAGATCCTGCATGACTTCATGGGGAACCTGAACCCGACCTTTATCCAGAAGGGTCTGGCCAAGTACATGCACGAGCTGTTCGAGGCCGAGCGCAAGATCCAGCACACGCGCATGGAGAAGGGCAGCCGGCTGGCGCAGGAGTTCCACGAGTCGCTGGGCGACGTCTTCGAGGTCGAGGGCGGCAGCTCCGGCTCGGTGCCGATGTCCCCGGACCTGCTGGACGCCCTGGGCCTGGACCCCGGCATGGGCGTAGAGCCCACCGGCGGCGCCAAGCCCAAGCGCGTGAACCTGCGCGACGCGCTGGAGGCCGAGAACGAGCCGGGCGCGCCCATCCCCGACCTCCGACCCAAGGAGGTCGAGCCCGACCGGCTGGAGCGCATCCGGCGTAAGGACGGCACCGGCACGCTGGGCGGTCGCCCGCGCCAGGGCGGCACGGGCCAGGGACGCCAGGGCGGGACGAGGCCTCG
>CALGIB010000791.1 GCA_937915955.1 uncultured Pseudomonadota bacterium | reverse complement strand
CTGTAGACGACCCTGTGCTCGGCCAGGTCCTCGAGGCCCCAGGTGTCCTCGGGCTGGGTGAAGTCGATGCTGGGCTCCACCGGCTCGCCGTACTGGGGCGTGTAGACCCAGGCGATGTAGGTGTTGCCGGGCATCTCGACCTTGTCGTTGAAGGCCGCGGTCTCGAGCCCCGAGAAGCGCTTCTCGAGCAGCCCGGTGAGCTCCTCGTCCTCGGGATCGACCTCCTCGAGCTCGCGCTCGGTGTAGCGGCTCATCTTGTCGATGAGCTCGGACTCGGCCTGGAGCCGCTTGTCGGGGTCCGTGAAGATCAGCGTGTTGGGGTCGCCGACCTCGATCTCGTAGGTGCGCGCGTCCAGGTCGTAGGCGATGCGGAACGTGACGTTCTGCATGGCGGCCTCGTCGACGAGGAAGCGGTAGGTCTGCGCCAGCTCCTTGGCCGTGGCGGTCTGCTGGACCATCAGGGCGTTGGTGGCCGCGGGGATGGCGATCGCCAGAAACAGCCCCACGATCGCGATCACGACGATGATCTCGATGAGGGTCAGGCCGTGGCGAGCCCGGCGCATCAGAGGCTGCAGCCCAGGATGATCCAGCCCACTGGGACAGCCGCCAGGGCTGCCCCGAGGACCGCGAACACCAGGATGTCGCCGTTGCGCTTCATGCGGCGCTACTCGTCCGCACAGGCGTTGTCGAGCTCCCAGGACTTGATGTCGGTCTCCCAACCGTCACCGCCCTCGACGCCGTCCTTACCCAGGCTGATCAGCTCGTAGGGGCTGCCGCCCTGCGCCGGCGGGGAGGCGTACTGGAACTCGTTTCCCCAGGCGTCCTTGGGGACCTCGCCGCTGCCGAAGTACTTGGCCGCGGCCGCCAGACCATCGCTGGTGGTGGGGAACTTGCCCTTGTGCTTGGCGGCGTAGGCCTGCAGGCCCTGGTCGGCGTTGCGCATGGCGAGCACCGAGGCCTGGCAGTTGGCGTCGTCGAGCTTGCCGACGACGGAGAAAGCGACGACCGCCATCAGGGTGCCGAGGATGGCGATGACCACCATGATCTCGACCAGCGTCATGCCCTTCTGGCTGTTGGCTGCGTGGAGCAGGGTCTTCTTGTGCATTGCGTTCATCCTGCGAGAGAGGAGAGGTTGAGCATCGGGAGGAGGATGGCCAGGGCCACGAAGGCGACGACGCCGCCCATGCCCAGGATCAGGAGGGGTTCGAGCAGGCTGGTCAGCGCCGAGACCGTGTTGTCGACCTCGGTCTCGTAGGCGTCCGCGACCTTCTCGAGCATGGGCTCGAGCTCGCCCGTCTTCTCACCGATCGCGATCATGTGCGTGACGATGGGCGGGAACTGGCCGCTCTGCTTGAGCGGCACGGCCAGCGACTGGCCCTCGGTGACGTTCTTGGCGGCGGCCAGGACGGCGGCCTCGAGCACCTTGTTCTCGACGACGGTCGAGACGATGTTCATGGCCGTCAGGATGGGCACGCCCGAGGCCAGCAGGGTGGCCATGGTCCGGCAGAAGCGAGAGACCGCGACGAGCCGGTTCAGGCGCCCGAAGATGGGCACCTTGAGCATCCAGCCGTCCCAGCGGACCTGGTTGTGGGGGTCCTTCTTCCACTTCCAGAAGGCCCAGGTCCCCAGGCCGGTGAGCAGCAGGAAGACGTACCAGTAGGCGGACAGGACGTCGCTGATAGAGAGCAGCGCGTTCGTGATCCAGGGGAGCTCCTGGCCGAAGCTGTCGAAGATGCGCCGGATCTTCGGGATGACGAAGACGAAGAGGCCGATCACGATGCCCAGGCCCAGCACGGACATCAGGATCGGGTAGATCATCGCGCTGACGATCTTGCCCCGCAGCCGCACGCTGGCCTCGGTGTACTCGGTCAGTCGCGTGAGCACGATGTCCAGCGCGCCCGACTGCTCGCCGGCCCGGACCATGTTCACGTAGAGGGCCGAGAAGACCTTGGGGTAGCCCTTCATGGCCTCGCCCAGGCTGTCGCCCTCGTTCACCTTGTCCCGCACCTCGGCCAGGATGACCCGCAGCTTGGCGTTGTCGACCTGGTCGATCATGGCGGTGAGCGACTCGACCATCGGGATGCCCGCGCCGATCAGGGTCGAGAGCTGGCTGGTCATGGTGGCGAGCTCCTGCACGGGCACGCCGCCGCCGCCGAAGAGCTTGGAGAAGTCGACCTCGATCGACAGCCCCTTTCCCTTGGTCGCGCCCCCGCCCGAGGTCTGCTCGGCGACCTCGGTCGGGAACACCCCCTGCTTGCGCAGCTTGGCCCGGGCGTTCTTGGCGCCGTCGGCGTCGATGACGCCCGATACGCTCTTTCCGGCGCCGTTGAGGCCCTGGTACTCGAAGACCGCCATGAGCTATTGGGAGTCCTCCTGCGTCACGCGCATGACCTCTTCCAGGGACGTCTGTCCCTCGAAGACCTTGCGGATGCCGTCGTCGCGGAGCGTCTTCATGCCGCTGGCCACCGCGATCTTCTTGATGGTGCCGCCGTCCTTGCCGGCCATGACGGCTTCCTTGATGGCGTCCTCGACCACCAGCACCTCGTAGATGCCGGTCCGGCCCCGGTAGCCCGTCTTCAGGCAGCTCTCGCAGCCGTGGGCCCGGTAGACCTCGCGCCCGGCGACGTCCGCGCGCGTCAGGCCCACGTCGGCGAGCTCCCCGTCCAGCGGCGTGTAGGCCTCGCGACAGTCCGGGCAGAGGCGACGGACCAGGCGCTGAGCCAGGACCATGAGCAGCGACGAGGCCACCAGGAAGGGCTCCACGCCCATCTCGGTCAGCCGGGGGAAGGCGCCGGCGCTGTCGTTGGTGTGCAGGGTGCTGAACACGAGGTGACCCGTGAGCGAGGCCTGCACGGCGTTGTCCGCGGTCTCGCGGTCTCGGATCTCACCGACGAGGATGACGTCGGGATCCTGACGCAGGTGGGCGCGCAGGGCCGAGGCGAAGGTCAGGTCGATCTTGGGGTTGACCTGCGTCTGGCCGATGCCGCGCAGCTCGTACTCGATCGGGTCCTCGATGGTGAGGATGTTCAGGTCCGGGGCGTTGATCTCGGCCAGCCCCGAGTACAGCGTCGTGGTCTTGCCCGAGCCGGTGGGGCCGGTGACCAGGATGATGCCGTGGGGGCGGGTGATGTAGCTGCGGAAGTGGGCCAGGTTCTCCTGGGACATGCCGACGGAGTCCAGCGAGAAGACCTTGCCCTTCTCGAGGATTCGCATGACGACCCGCTCGCCGTGCCGCACGGGCAGGGTCGAGACGCGCAGGTCGACCTCGCGTCCGGCCATGCGGATGCGGATGCGGCCGTCCTGGGGGATGCGCTTCTCGGCGATGTTCAGGCCGCTCATGATCTTGATGCGGCTGACGATGGAGGCCTGCAGCCGCGGGGGCGGCTTCACGATCTCGTAGAGCACGCCGTCGATGCGGAAGCGGACGGCCAGCTCCTTCTCGAAGGGCTCGATGTGGATGTCCGAGGCCCGGTCCTTGATCGCCTGCGTCAGCAGGGTGTTCACGAAGCGGATGATGGGGGCCTGGTTGGGGTCGTCCAGGATGTCCTGGTCTTCGAGCGACAGGTCGCCGTCGATCTGCTTGTCCTCGTCCTCGATCTCGGACATGACCGCCGAGGCCGACCGCGCCGCCTTGTCGAAGGCCTTGTTGATGGCCTCGCGCAGCACGTCGGCGGGGACCAGCCGGACGTCGACGGGCTTGCCGAAGATCACGCGCAGGTCATCCACGGCGGCCAGGCCGTTGTGGCTGGCGATGCCGGCGACCACGCGCCCGGCCTCCTCCCACATGGGCAGCACGCCCTGCTCTCGCGCGATGCGCATCTCGACCCGGCGGACCAGGGCGATGTCGATGCGGTCGTGGTCGACGTCCTCGAGCAGGGGCAGGCCGGTCTGGGCGGCCAGGCCGCGGGTCAGGGCCAGCTGGCTGACCTCGCTCTTCTGGGCGGCCTCGAGGAAGCTGGAGCCAGCCTTGTCGGCGGACTTGCGCACCTCGGCCAGCGCGCCTGCGGACACACCGCGCTGGGTGAGGAGCGAGCCCAGGTCGTCGCGACGGATGGCCATCTAGAGCCCCTCCTCCTCGTCGAGGCCGTCGTCGTCGGACGGGGGCAGCTGCGGCATGTCCTTGTCCAGCGGCACGTTGGGGCTGGAGGCGTCCCGGATCCGCGGCTCGTCGAGCTCGTCGAACTCGTCGCGGGGGAGGTCGCCGATGTTCGACAGGTCGCCGTCGTGGGAGGCCTTCATCCGGTAGACCGAGGGCTCGTCGATGATGTTCATCG
>CALGIB010000790.1 GCA_937915955.1 uncultured Pseudomonadota bacterium | reverse complement strand
CCGCTGCGCCGCACGAGCTCGTGGGCGGCCAGGATGCGGGCGTGGGCGACGTCACCGAGCCCCTTCGTGCTGCGGTAGATGTCGGCGCGCGTGAGCGCGAAGAGGTGGCCACCAGCCTGATCGAGCAGGCGTCGAGCGACCTCGACGGGGTCGCCCTGGGTGGAGCCCGAGAGCAAGGTGCCCAGCAGCAGGTCGTCTGGGACGTCCGCGATGGGGAGCTGGAGCAGCGTCCTGGCGGCGGAGGCCTGTGCGCCGCGTCGGGTCAGGGACCCCTCCGCGCCGAAGCTCTCCTCCGCGAGGCCAGCGGTGGCGCCGAGCTGCTGCTCGAGGGTGCGCAGCTGCCTGTTCACCGTCACCGTGTCGACGGAGACGGCCACGCCCAGGCTGAGGAGGAGGGGGAGGGTCAGCATGGGAGTCATCCTATCCCGTGCGTGATCAAGGGGCTGCCATCCATCTCCAGATCGAGCACCCCGTCGGGGTCTATGATCTCCAGGCGCCCGCTCTCCGCGATCGCTCGGAGCGTCTCGAGGCCCTCCTTGCGGTAGCTTCGATCGAGGTGATCTCGGTAGCGCAGCGTGTGCTTGTTGAAGTCCGGGTAGGTGTCTGGCAGCGGGGAGCTCGTCACGTCGCTGCGCGACGTGAGGTAGTGCTCCCAGACGTACTCGGCGGCCTCGGAGACCCCGCTCCGGTCGGGCAGCACTCCAGGAGCCCCAGCCGCGGTCGCGAGCTCGAGGACGAAGTCATAGAGCAGCGGACCGTAGCCCTTCACGGCCATCACGGTGTCCATCTCCCACATCCCACCAGGTCCAGTGACCACCTCGATGATCCCGAGGCGTCCACCCGGAGCCCCCGGCAGGGAGAACACGACGCAGACACGATCCTGGGAGGCGTAGGTCGGGAGCCAGCGAAAGGAGGCCTCGGTGGAGACGCTCACCTTCATCGCAGGGTGCTGCCTCAGGAAGTCCATGAGGGGGACCCGTGGGCTGCTCTGGCGACTCATCGCGAGGGCCAGGCCCAGGCTGAGCAGGAGGGGCACCGTCAACATGAGGGCATCCGGTGCAGGGTCCAGGAGCCAGCGCCCGGGAGCTGCCGAGCCAGCGCCCCGTCGTGGATCTCCAGCAGGGCAGCGCCCGGTCCAGGGTCCAGGGTCGCCGGATCCACGTCTCCGTGCTCCAGCGCCGTGTTGCGAGGCCGGGCGAACTGGCGCTGGATGGGCTGGCCCAGGAGCTCCTCGAGGGAGCGGTTCAGCTCTTCGACGTTCAAGAGGACCTGCACGAGCCATCGACCCTCTCCGGAGCGCCAGAGGTCGTCGTCCCCGAGCAGGTACTGCAGGGTCATCGTCCAGAGGCCGACGCCGCGAGCTCGAGCTGCCTCGTGGGCCTCCGGAGGTAGCCAGTCGATCAGGGCCTCGAGCTCTCCGACTGGAGCCCACCTGGCCCCCGTGAGGACCTCGATGAAGGCCGGGAAGCTGCGGGGCGGCCCCTCGTCCGGACGCAGCCAGCTCCGCTTGTGACGACGGAGCAGGTGCAGGTAGGCCGACGCAGCCCAGGGGAGCGGTCGACGGAGGCCGGCGATGAGGGTCCGACCCCCGACGTCCTCGGGCCGCAGTGCGTGGAGGGGACCGTGCACAGAGGGGAGGGCGTCGGGGTGTCGGCCCTGGCTGAGCAAGACCTCGCGGAGCCAGGTCGAGCCCATCTTGGGGACCGCGCCCAGGAGGAAGCGGTCTGTTCGGGCGCTCACGGGGCTAAGCGATCCAGACGAACAGGCTCTCGAGCTTCGACGTGTTGCCGCCAGCCGCGCTGTAGACGACCCGGAAGTCCAGGGTCTGCGCGGCGTCGGTGGCCAGGGTCACGCCATCGGCCATGGTGACCGGCGTGGACAAGGTCCCCGCCGCGCCCGTGCTGAAGATGATCGTGCCGCCGCCGACGCAGTCGATGTTCGCCCCAGCCGCGGCGCGGGACGTGACGAAGCCCTCGATCATCACCGTGTCCCCGGGGGCCGGATCTTCGGCGCCCGACTGGACGATGACGACCGCTTCGAGGCGCGCCTCGACCTGGATGGTCTCGGCGAGGTTGGCGGCCGTGATGCGGACCGTCGCCTGGAAGCGCAGCACGCTCCCGAGCCCGAGGGTGTTCGCCGGCACGACGTAGCGGACGTCGTAGGCCGTGAGGGCCGTGACGTTCGTGACGTCGGAGCTGTCGGCGACGGAGACGAAGACGGGGCGCGCGAGCGACAGACCAGTGGCTTCGTCGAGGAGGTTCGCGGCGTACTCGGTGCCGCCTTCGTTTTCGATCATGGGTTCTCCTGGGAGCTTGGAGGGGTCGAGCGACGTCGCTCGGAGAGGGAGGGGACCTTGGACACGCCCGGGTAGGGGACGGCCAGGAGGAAGGCTGTGTCGAGCTCGTCGTTGGGCACGATGAGGCGCTCGTTGCAGATCGTATACCAGACCACGAGGGTGGGCGCTGGACAGGGCAGCTGGCCGTTCGTGTCGACGCCCCAGGCCAGCGCCTGCGTCGGGCAGGTGCAGATGGGGTGGGCCAGGTGGATGGCCAGGTGCTGGAAGGCGCTCATCGCGAGCGAGTGTAGCGCGTAGGTGCCGGGGAATCCAGCCCATTGTGGGCACCGCCACGTTAGGATCGCGCCATGCTCCTGGCCGTGACCGCGATCCTGACCGCTCTCTATGAGGCATCGAGGCAGGTTGACCTGTCGGGGATGAGCGCGGACTGGCTCTTGACGCAGCCGAACAGCCCGGAGGCCCAGTCCAAGATCGGCGCTGAGCGGCTCTGGAGCGTGCCGCCCATCTCGGGCGTGAGCGGGGAGTGGCGGATCTACGAGGCCGACCAGCCAGGCGCCTATCGCGCCGTCCTCGCTGAGGGGTTCGATCGCGACGACGTCGTGATCGGGCTCCTCCTGGTGGTGAGCCCGGACCGACGGTCCGTGAGCCTGGTCGAGCTGCAGTTCGCCAAGGACATCATCCTGGACGGTCCCTTCGAGGCCAAGAACAGGGAGGGCACCTACCAGGGCATCCTCGAGGAGACGCTGCCGAAGCTGCTGCAGCTGAGCTTCCCGGGGCTCGAGCCGCGGGTCTCTCCCCAGGTTGAGCGGGGCTCGGACCTGCTGGCTGAAGCTGCGCAGCTCGGCGTCCCCCTCCGCATGCTCGAGCAGGTCGACCTGGACGACCGGGAGTGGGCCCAGGACCTCGATCGTGGAGACGAGGGCCTCTCCATCTGGGAGATCTTCAGCGAGCTCGACGACGCGGCCGTCGTAGAGGGCCTCGGCATCGCGCGGGTCCTGAGCCTCCTGGGGCACATAGACTTCCGGCACTTCCCGAAGGCTGCCGCCACGCTGATCGGGCGGCGCCTCTACGGCGACATTGAGGCCCTCGGCGGGGACGGGGACGCTCTGGACCGTCGCCTGCTCGAGCTCACCTCCCCCTGCCAGGACATCGACGGCCTCTTCGAGGACCATCCGGCCCTGAGAGAGGCGCCCGCGGCGAGGCAGGCGCTGCTGTTCCTGCTCTCCACGATCAGCGCTGTGCGTGCTGTGCGTGGGAGGGTGAGGTCCAGCCCATGGGTCCTGGCGGCCGGGCGAGAGGCGCTGTCTCCCCCGGACTCGATCTCCGAGAGGCCGGCCTTCTACCTGGACGCGGAGGCGCTCGTCCAGGGCTCCCCGAGGGAGGTCTTCACCCTCGAGGGAGACGGCATGATCCCACGCATCGCCCTGAAGCACGGCGCCTCGACGCACGAGGTGAGCAGATACGTGACCTACGTGCTCATCGAGCGCATCTTCAACACGCTCTATAAGGAGGCCTGGGCTTCTCAGTTCGCTGAGGGGATGCGGGTCTTTGAGTTGGACCAGGATCAGCGATGATCTGGCTGGCCCTGCTGCTGGCTCAAGCCTTCCTGACCCGCTATTGCCCGCGTGGCCGGGAGCATGTCGCGGACGGCGAGCATGTCGCGGATGGCGCTGGGGTGCTTGCCCAGGTGCTTGCCCAGGGCGACCAGGGCCCCTTGAACCAGCGCGGCCTCCTGGAGGTCGACGAGGGGCCTCTTCCGCCTGGCAGCATCCTCCTCGATGGCCATGATGTCGCCGCCCCTGCGCTGGAGGCGATCCGTGTCCGCCTGGGTCAGGCCAGGGAGCCGGTTCTTGCGCCCCTTGACCTGGCAGAGCCAGGTGGCGATGGTGTCGCTGGCCTCGATGGTGAACAGGGGCACGTTCCGGGCGTCCCGCAGGGAGAATATTTCGATCAACCCGCTGGCCACGCGCGAGGCATATGTGCCTCCCTGGACGCAGTGGCCCAGCAGCTGGCCCTCCTCGCGCAACATATGGGGGGCCAGTCGCTGCACGGTCTGACCCCCAGGGAGCTGAACCAGGACCTCGCCGCGAGCGCTCGCGGGCTTCCCCGCGGGCTTCCCCGCTGCGGCCACAAGGCTCCGGTGCCACCGCTTCTCGGCTCGGATGGACTGGTCGAGGTCGAGCCTCGACCAGTCCCCCGCTGCGCCCGACTCGATCCAGTCCAGGATGCCCGGGAGCGCCTTCAGGAGGCGGTGGAGATGATCGCGGGAGGAGAGTAAGTGGGCCACCTCTTCAAGCGACATCGGCGCTTCGGTGATCGGATGCAGCCAGGCCCCCCTCCTCCAGATGGGGTTGCCATGGGCGTAGAGCGAGTTCCATCCGGCAGCGGTGGCCCAGGCGCTCGGATAAGCCAGCATCTCAGGGCGCAGGGGGACTCGAGCCCGAGGCCGACTTGGATCAGGGACCATCATGGGCGCCGGATCTCTCAGCGCGGCCTTGACCTGACGGGCCACCCACACGTTGAGCTTGGCCACGGAGCTCGAGGCCGGGAGGACAGCGCCGTCCCACCAGGTGCTGGACTCGATGAGATCGAGGTAGAAGCGAGCGACCTCCTCCCTCGAGACAGGGTGGCCTTCCCTGGAGGAGAGATCTTGGATCATTATCTCCGCGCCGAGCGGGCCCCGATAGGAGTCGACGGCCCCGTGGCCGCCTCCGGTGATCGCTCGGACGAGGATCTCCAGCGTGGGCACGGCCACGTCGAGGCGCTGGTTCTGCAAGACCCAGACAAGGCGCTTCTGGACCGGCGTGAGCCCGGAGGTGTCCGCGAGCAGCGCCGTGATGATCGCGGCCAGGGCGACGAGCTCCATCAGCTCCAGCCATCCACCAGGACCGGCTGATCCTCGTTCCAAGCCACGCCGCCGTCGATGGCCAGGGCCAGCGTGTAGGACCAGCTGTCGAGCACGGCCTTGGTGATGTGCTGCGTGAGCAGGACCTGGACTGTGGTCGTGTCGCCCCCGCCGGCCTCACGGCTCCTGGCGTGGCCAAGGTCGCCCTGTCGGCTGACCTCCTTGAGCCAGGGGATCAGGGACGTCGTCCAGTTGAAGCGACCGATCTGGACGGCCGGATCTATGGTCGTGTGCGTCTGTCCGGAGGGGTTGGAGAACGCGAAGGTGATGTCGTAGGACGACAGGCGGCCGAGGCCACCGGCCCGCTCGGCCAGCTCCGCAAACTTCTGGTCGAGGCGGCGGAGGATGGACTGGCGCTGGAGGTCGGTCATGGGGAGATCCCGTCAGAGGGTCAGGGTGGAGAAGTGGGGGTCCGTGTTGCGCACGGCCTGGATGTAGCGGCGTCGAACCGTCTCCCAATCCACCCGGTTCCAGAAGGCGTCGAGGTAGGCCTGCTTGTCGCTGGTCCGGTCGAGATACCAGGCGTGCTCCCACATGTCCAGCACGAGCAGGGGGATGGCCCCGAGCAGGCCGCCGTCGTTGTGGTGGTCGATGGGGACCAGGATCATGCGCCGCAGGCTGGGCGACCAGGCCAGCATCACCCAGCCCGAGCCCCGCAGGGACAGCGCGAGCTCGTCGAGCTGCGACTGGAGCTCGGAGAGCTCACCGAAGTCCTGCTCGACGCGGTCGAGGAGGACCGAGGAGGGGGGCGCTGGAGCTCGCGTGTCCGGTCGGAGGTTCTGCCAGTAGAGCTCGTGCAGGAGGACGGCGTTGACCTGGTAGCTCAGGTCGGCCCAATCTCTCGGGGTCGGGCGCCGCTGGCCAGGCTGCACGACCTGCAGGGCTTGCCACGCCTGGTCCAGGTAGGCCCGCTCGTGCTCGCCGTGGTGATGACGGAGCGTCTCCGCGCTGATGTCGCGGCCGAGCCCGTCCAGCGGGAAGGGCAGCTCGGGCAGCTGGGCCGGGAGGTCAGGGACGACCTCGAGCACGCCGACGGCCTCGTCGACGCCAGGCAGCCAGGCGTCGACCTCGAGGCGCAGGAGCCGGTAGCGGCTGACGGCCGTGTCGACGAGCGCAGCGGTGATCGCCGCGCCCACAAGGGGGAGCACCATCAGCATCGATCCAGCGTAGCATGATGAGAGGATGTGCTCCCGTTCTTC
>CALGIB010000789.1 GCA_937915955.1 uncultured Pseudomonadota bacterium | reverse complement strand
CCATCAGCTCGGCATTCGGCAGCCCTCGGGGTAATGGGCGACACACCCCACCTCGATCGCGCTGGCCACCTTGCCGTTGAAGAGCCGGTCGAAGATGCCCGCCGCGTCGGCCTGGACGAAGCCGGTTCGTTCAGCGAGGTGCTTCCAGGGGCCGTTCTTGCCCTCGCCGTTCGCCGCGTATCGGAAGACACACAGCCGTCCTCCGTCGCCCAGGTAGCACCACATCTGGCCCAGGCGGCTGCCGCCCGGCGCGTCCCGGTCGAGCACCCGAATCCCCGTCGCGTCGGTCTGGACCAGCCAGGACACCATCAACTCGTCCCACATCGCCTCGACCAGCGGCCGCAGCTCCTCCCCCGTACGCGTGACCCACCCGCCCAGCGTGTCGTCGGTGATCGCGCAGCCCATCTGCCGGCAGAGCCTCTGCATCCGGTACAGGGGCAGGTGCGCGTCGTACTTGGACGCCACAACGAACGCCAGCACGCTGACGCTGGCCATGATCCGTTCGAACTGACCCTCGGGCGCAGGCCCGACCACGACCCCCGATTCCTTGCACGCGCAGGCGCGGCGGACCCGCTCGAAGCGCAGGACGCGGAAGCGGATCGGCTCGAGATCCAGCTTCTCGTGGACGTCGCGTCCGATCTCGTTCCGTTCGCCACCACAGCAAGGACAGAGCAGCTCATCCTCGGCGACGTCCTGCTCGACCGCGACTCGGCGGAGCTTGGCCGGGAGCTTGCGAGCGGGGCGCCGGTCCTGCCGGCCGTCGCCGGACGCCTTGCGTTGACGCTCACCGTCGGCGATGAGCGCCTCGACTTCCTCGTCGGCTACCGCATCGTCCTGGTCGGCCTGGTCGAGCTGACCAGCCTCTTCGAGCCGGTCCAAGGCGAGCGCGATCTGCTTGGGGTCCAGCTGCTCGCTCTTGCGGCGGCGGCGATCGAACTGCTCCTCGTACTCAACCACGGCCAGGCGCGTGGTCAGACGGCCGATGAGCCCGACGGCCTGCTCCAGGGCGTCGGTCGTCTCCAGCTCCTCGAAGTGCTTGCGCAGCGGAACCATCGCCCGCCGCACTTCTTTGTCGATCCAGGTCTGTCGGTCGCTCACGACCGGGAGTAGATCACGGTTTCCTCACGCGCGCACGCGCGAGGCCAAATCACGCCACCAGCGGCTCCCAGCGCGGGCGCCGACGTGCCCCGGTCAGGTCGATCCCCTCCAAGAGCAGCGCCAGCTCCGTCGCCTCCAGCTCGATGTGCCTGGCGCCCGCGACCGGCTCCTTGGGCAAGTGAAAACGACCGACCTCCAACCGCTTGTAGAACAGCCAGTACCCGCTGCGATCCCAGACGAGGATCTTGGCTCGGTCGCGGCGGCGGTTGATGAAGCAGAACAGATGACCCGACAGAGGATCGCCGCGGATCACCTCTCGGGTCACTGCAGCGAGACCGTCGAAGCCTTTGCGGAGATCGACGGCACCAGAAGCGACGTAGATCTTGACGGTCGGCGGCAGGCTCAACACGAGGACGCCAGGGCCGCGACGACGCGACGGAGGTGGTCCGCGTCGAAGTCGGTAGGGACGTGGACCACGGCGCTTCCAATGGACACGTCGAGTGCCCGCGCCGCGTGAGTCCTCGGCTCACGCGGCGGAGGCTCCGCCCTCTCGAGCGAGCCCAGGATCTGGACGGGGACCAGCGTGATCGGGGCCGCCGCGCGGTCTGGTCCGGCCTCCCCCGCCTCGGAGCCCTGATCGAGGAGCCGGAGCCGCCGCGGCCAGCGCCGCAGACGCTCCACCTTGACCCCG
>CALGIB010000788.1 GCA_937915955.1 uncultured Pseudomonadota bacterium | reverse complement strand
GACCCCAGAGCTGCTCATCGTGGCAGGCCAGCCGGCAGCGAGCACCTACCCCCGACCTTCACCTGTGGTTCCTGCAGCGCACCACGGCGGCCGAGGAGCGGCTCGGCTTCAGCGGGAACACCAGGGCCTACCAACTCGTCTTGGACGGCTACCGGCAGGCCAGGGACCCCACAGAGGCGGCCGACGCCACGACCATCGGCACGACGATGACCACCGAGGTGGCATTCTCCGCCGAGGTGGAGAGCATCTGCGACGCACTGCGCAACGACGCGGCGACGCACGGCGGCTCGCTGGCCACCGGGGCAGACCCGCCGCAGGTGACGATCTGGGACAACCAGGTGATCCAGACGACGCCCGAGGACCTCGGCACCGGGGCAGAGGGCGAAAGCATCGAGTGCCACCACGCACAGATCACAGTCACGGTGCGCGCCGAGCTCGGCGTGACGCTGGTCTAGGGAGCGGAGCATGGGCGTTGCAACGATCGAGAAGAAGGTCCTCCTGGCCGGGCTGGAGGCAGGCGGCTACGGCGTGGACCCGGTCCTCACCGCTGCAGACGCGATCTACCCCGACGAGGCCGACGTGTCGCTGGCGATCGCCGTGGTCGACGTGCCGATCTCCGACACCTTCGATGACCCCGTGAGCGGACCCGAGATCGGGAACAAGATGCCCGACCTCACGATGAGCCTGCCGCTCGTGTGCGGTGGCGCCGGAGCCGTCTGCGACCAGGTGGACCTCCTGCTGCAGGCGAGCGGATACGTCCGCACCGGGGCGGGCCCTTACGTCTACTCGTGGGACCCTCCCAACGCCTCCAGCGCCCGCCTGGAGCTGGAGAAAAACGGGCTGCGCTACCAGCTCAGCGGCGCCCGCTGCGCGTGGTCGCTGCCTGCCGTGCCAGGCGAGCGGGCCATCTTCGATGCGCAGGCCATGGGCCTCTGGATCGTCCCCGACGGCCAGGACATGACGGCCGCCACGGCGACCCGCTACCCGGCCATCATCTGCGAGTCGCTGGCGCTGGACCCCTACAGCGACGGCGTCGGCGTCGGCTCGGGCCTCTACATCTCCAGCGCGACGATCAGCGACAGAGGACAGCTCTACCGCCTGATGGACACGAACTCCGCCGAGGGCGTGGGGGAGGTGGCCATCCTCGGAAAGGGCAGCGGGACGGACCGCGGGACCACGGTGGAGATCGAGTACACCCGACCGACCGGGCCGGACAGTGATGAGTGGTGGGCGCGCTTCCTGGACAAGACCCTCACCGGGGTGTTCAGCGCGACCTTCACCGGGCCCAACGGCGGGACGTGGGTCTTCGCGTTCAAGCGGGCCCAGATCGTGGCGCACGAGGACGCGGTGGTCGGGGACGTGCACGCCGGAAAGGCCACGCTCAAGGCGCTCCGCTCCGTCGCCGGCGCTGCAAACGACGCGCTGATCATCACCTACACGGCGCCGGTCTGATAGGGGGACGCAGTGGACGGACGCAGCTACATCCTGACCGAGCACCGCGAGCTGCCCGAAGACGAGCGCCCGGTGTGGACGATCGGCCCGGCGCTGTACCGCGACGGGATGCGGGCCCAGCAGCACTGCACCGAGCACCTCGACCCAGACGAGTCGCCTGCCGTCCGCGGCCCGGTGTGGATGGCGGCCCGAGCCGGCAGCCAGATCCGCAGCGTGACCCACGCCGACCGGCACCCCGAGTTGCAAGGTGGCCCCCCTGCGCTCGCGACCGACCGCATGTGCTGGATCATGAAGCTGCCCACGAAGTGGATCTCCGAGCTGAGCACCGTCGCCGCCACCGGCGGCAGCCTCGACCCGGAGGAGGAGTGAGGATCTGCTCCGCTTCGTCGCCAGCGCGCTCGTGCTCCCCGGCTACGACTGCCGGACCTGCCCGGACCGCCGGAGCCGAGATCGCGGCTGCTCCAGGCGTGGCCATCCCCGCCCCCTGACCGCTCCGTTCGTCCAGCGTCTGCCCGGCCGTGAGGTCGAGCGCTGGGACTGCCCGCAGGCTATGATGGGCCCAGAGCTGCGCAGCCTAGCGCGTACCCTCAACCAAGAGCGCGCCGGACGCCGCATGTATGCCACCCTCGGGGAGTACCCTGAGCGGCTGCTGCGGCAGCTCGAGGTGCTAGGGGGCGAGGTGGACCGTCTGCAGCTCGAGCTGGCGAAGTCGAAGACGAAGGGGCAGCGCCGTGGCTAAAGCCGTCAAGATCGGAATCTACGCCAAGCAGTCGGTCAAGGGTCCGGCTCGCGAGGCCGCCAGCGCGTTGGAGAAGTTGGGCAACCGCGCCGCAAAGGCTGGCGAGCAGATCCTGAGCATCGAGCGGGCCAGGGCCGGATTCGAGCTGCTCAAGAAAGGCGTGGAGCTGACAGCCAAGGCCTTCGCCAGCATGGCGAAGAACAGCAAGTCCATGGCCGGAGAGCTGGCCGCCGTGGAGAAGGCTACCAACCGGGCCTGGGCGGCGATGGGCGACATGGTCGCCGAGTCCCGCAGCTTCCAGGCCGTGGTGGATGCCATCACGGAGATGCCCCTGGACGCCTGGATCCGGGACAACGCTGCAGCCATGGACGGCGCCATGGCAGTGGCACTCCAGGCCGGCATCGTCGGCGCCAAGGGGCTCACCCTGGCCCTCGGCGGGATCATCGAGACGAGCATCACGGCCGCCCGGGTCGTTCCTGCCGCGTGGGAGGATGCTGTCCGGGGTGTGGAGTTGGCCGCCCACACGGTCAGCTTCGTAGCGCTGCAGCTCCGGGACGCCGTCACCTTCGGGGACGAGGCCTCAAAGCAGCTCCGGGCAGAGATCGAGGCCACCCGCCTGGCAGCCCAGCGGGCCGCGGCCGCGCCGTCCGCGCTCGCCGAGGCCATCGAGCAGGCCGGGCGCGAGGTGCTCGCCGTCGACGAGTTCGTGGAGGCCACCCTGGCCGGGCTCGACAAGCTGGACACCCGCCTGGCAGACCGCAGCCAGCGCCGGGGGACGGCAGCCGCCCCGGGGGACCCCAAGGCCGCAGCCGCTGCAGCGAAGGCAGAGGCGGCCCGCCAAGCCAGCATCGCAAAGGCATTCGAGGAGGTGAGCGAGGCGCAGATCGCCCTCCAAGAGTACCAGGCCGGCGCCGAGCAGATGGCCCTCGACCAGCTCCAGGCCGCCCTCGACCACCAGGCGCAGGTGTGGGAAGGGGCACGCAGGCAGATGAAGGCCGCGGCCGACTTCGAGCAGAAGTTGCTCGACCAGAGGGCGCAGCACTGGGGAGCCTTCTCGGGCGCGGTGGACGCCAGCATGGGCGCCGTGATCGCAGGGGTGGAT
>CALGIB010000787.1 GCA_937915955.1 uncultured Pseudomonadota bacterium | reverse complement strand
TTGCTCGCCGCCCTCCTCCTCGGCTTGGTGCAGGGACTGACCGAGTTCCTCCCGGTCAGCTCCAGCGGCCACCTCGTCCTGTTCCAGCAGTGGCTCCACGTTCCCGGTGACGAGGTCCTGTTCGATCTCGTGTGTCACCTCGGCACCCTCGTCCCCGTGGTGGTCTTCTACCGCAAGTCCCTCCTGGACATGCTCAAGGCGCCCTTCGTCGAGAGGGGGCCTCTGGCCGAGCGCTCCTCGACCCGGCTCATCCTGCTGCTGGGCCTCGCGACGGTCCCGACAGGCCTGATCGGCGTGTTCTTCAAGGACTCCTTCGAGCAGCTCGCCGACACCCCCGGGGTCCTCGCGATCACCTTCGCCATCACGGGCACGCTGCTCTTCGCCAGCCGCTACGCCAGGCAGGGCACCGTCGACCAGACCACGATGCTGTATTGGCAGGCGCTGGCGCTCGGGGTGGCTCAGGGTATGGCGATCACGCCCGGCATCTCCCGCAGCGGCACGACCATCGCCGTCGCCCTCTTCCTGGGCCTGTCCCGGGAGTACGCCGCGCGCTTCAGCTTCCTGATGTCCATCCCCGCCATCCTGGGTGCCTTCGTGCTCAAGGCACGCGACGCCGACGTCGCCCAGCTCGACGGGGGCATCCTGTTCGTGGGCGCGCTCGCATCGCTTGTGGCTGGCTACGGCGCGCTGGTGCTGCTGGTCAAGCTGGTCAACAGCGGCGACTTCTCGAAGTTCAGCTTCTACGCCTGGGGCATGGCCATCTTCGCCGGAGCCGGGGCGCTTCTGGGCTGGTTCGATTGAGCCCGGGGCGAACGCGCTTGCCTGTTCCGGGGACCGTGGATAGGTACGGCGCGCTTTAGGGGTATAGCTCAGTTGGTAGAGCAGCTGATTCCAAATCAGCAGGTCCCGAGTTCAAGTCTTGGTGCCCCTGTTCTTGAAAGCCTCCGGATTCCGGGGGCTTTCCTGCTCTGGGTCGCGCCCCAGCGCAGGGCGACGCGGACCCGCGGCGGCCGCTACGAACAGAGGGACAGCGCAGCCGAACGGAGCGCGTCCTCGATGCCCTCGTCCATCACCAGGTCAAGCGTTCCCAGGGCCCCGACCACGTCCTCGGCCTCGCAGACCTCCTGTCGCTCCGGCCCCAGCGAGGTCATGCGCTGGCGAGCTCGCCCGGCGGCCTCATCCAGCATGCCCTGACGACACTCCATCGCCATGGTCAGCCCGTGGCACCAGGCGGGGTCCGCGGGGACCCGGAACCGGTCCGCGTCCGTGGTGAACACGTCCCAGGCGGCGCCCATGCGCTCTCCGTCCTGGTGCGTGTCCAGCCCCACCAGCGCCCGGTCGAAGAGCAGGGCCGCCTGCCCGCCGTCACGCCGCCGCCAGCTGTGCTCCGAGAGCCGCTCGAACAGGTGGCGGTAGCAGTTCTCCCGAAAGGCCCCGCTGCTCTTGCAGGCCGCCCAGGCCACCTCGGGGTGGAGGGCGTCGGTCCTGGCTTCGGCCAGGACGAAGTAGCACTCGTCCCGCCAGTGCTGCTCGTCGAGTCCGGCGCAGGCCAGCCGAGCCTCGTCGGCGTGGTCCTCTCCGAGGCGCCCCCCAGCCACGGCGACGCACTCGCCGCGGGCGGACGCGCCCAGCATGGCGTCGCAGGGGGCCAACGCCGCGCTCAGCTCCGAGGCGGACTCCGACCTCAGCCAGAGCGTCGCGTCCGAGGCCTCGGTCGTCGGGGCGGAGCAGGCAATGAACAGCGAGAACATCGGGGGGCCTCCGGTTGAGGCCGAATACACCCGCCCAGGGCGTGTTCATTGTCAAATGAGTAAAAGAAACAATAAAAAAGCGATCTCCCCGAACCCGGGGCGATGGAGATCGCTCCTGTTTCGGTCGGCCATAGGTCTTCGGAGGCTTCATGTTCGTGTTCCTGATGGCCTGTACCGGCACCAAGACACCAGGCGAGGTCAAGGACAGCCTCGGGAGCGACAGCGAGCTCGGCACGCACCCCAACGTGCCCGAGGGCTACGAGGACAAGTGGGACACCAGCGGGGACGGCTGCGAGGGCAGCCGGTGGGGAAGCGACGCGGCCTACCTGCTCGCTGAAGCCAGCAGCGACGCCGAGGGCAACTTCACCGCCACCGAGACCTGGTACACGTTCTA
>CALGIB010000786.1 GCA_937915955.1 uncultured Pseudomonadota bacterium | reverse complement strand
GAGGCGAAGAGGTGGTGTGCAGCAAGGAGCCCACGGACGGGCCCTTCGGCGCCGCGCTGCGGCGGTCGGCCAAGACCGGTCGTTTGCCCATCGACGAGGAGATCGGCCTGTTCCTGAAGGACAGACGCCAGCACGTCGAGGAGCTCATCCAGCCCGCGCTGGACCGCGGCGCCTACGTGTTGCTGGACCGCTACTACTTCTCGACCTGCGCCTACCAGGGCGCCCGCGGGGTCGACCCCGAGGAGCTCCGGTCCCGCAACGAGGCCTTCGCTCCCCGGCCAGACCTGCTGGTCATCCTGGAGATCGAGCCCGAGGACGGTCTGGCTCGAGTGCGGCGCCGGGGAGACGAGGCGGACGCCTTCGAGCAGCTCGAGAGCCTCCGCCGCGTGAAGGCCATCTTCGACCGCTTCACCGGGGACTGGATCCTGAGGCTTGACGCTCGCGAGGCGCCCGAGGCGCTGACGGCGGCCATCCTGGCCCGCGCTCAGGTCTCGGGGAAGCCGAAGGGCTCGTAGCCCTGGCGGCTCATGATCAGGCCGACGGTGACGTAGGCCCCCGCCGCGCCGATCACCGCTCCGCTGACGCCGCCCAGCAGCGCCGGGCGGCGGCGACCCGGGCCCGAGCTGTCACGCCAACCCGCCCGGTAGCCGATCTGGTAGCGCCGGCTCTCGTCCTGGTAGCCCTCGGGCTGGGGCATGGTCACCGCGTACACCAGGCCCGGCACGGCCGCGCCCCCGACGATGCAGGGCGCAGCGAGGCAGGGCCCCACCAGCGCGGTGCCCAGCGCGGCGCTGCCGAAGGCCGAGCCGAAGCTGACCAGCCCCGGCACCACGGGGCGCTGACCCTCGGCCGCGATCCGACCGTCCCGGTAGCCCAGCCGCCACTCGTCGACCACGAGGGGCTCCTCCGCGAGCGCCAGCCCGACCAGCAGCCAGCTCACGAGCGCCGCCTCAGCACGAAGAGCCCGCCCAGCAGCGCCAGCAGCCCGCCCAGCGCCGCCGGCGCCCGCGTCGAGCTGCAACCGTAGCTGACCAGTCCGAGCACAGGCGTCGGCCGGATGCCGTACTCGCAGAAGCCCGGCTCGTCGCTCACCCAGCCCTCGCCGCAGACGGGGTAGCTGGACTCCATCGAGCGGTTGTACTCGATGAAGCGCATCTGCTCGGTCCCGGACAGCCCCGAGGTGTAGAGCACCAGGTCCTGGTCCACGGCGCTGGCCCCGTAGCGCAGGTGGAGGCGGCCGACGGACAGCTCGGGCTCCAGGTTCCACCAGCCGGAGTCCAGCTCCAGGCCCGGCATGTCCACGCCCAGGTCGAGCAGGATCTGGTCGGGCAGCGGGTTGTCCGCCGTGACCCCCGAGCCGGTCGGGTACTGATGGGCCGAGGGGCAGGGGTCGCAGACCGGCGCCTGCGTCGCGTAGAACTCCTGCGCGTACTGCGGCATCACCGTCCAGCTGTACTCGTCGAACCAGACGAAGCCCTCGCTGGCCTGGAAGGCCTCCTCCAGCTGGTCCTCGTACCAGTCGGCGAAGGCCGCCTCGCCCAGATCGACCATGCACTCGTCCTCGATGACGGCCTGCGGGTAGTTGGCGATGCCGACCGAGCCCGCCGCCTTCGAGGTCACCGTGTACAGGATGAGGTCCTGGACGCCGCCCGAGTTCAGGGTGCCCAGGCGCAGGGGCAGACCGAAGCCGTCCGAGGCGTAGCTCAGCTGGATGGGGGAGAGCGCGGCCGAGCCCGCCGGCACCGCGTCCAGCGCGACCTTGGCCGCCAGGAAGTCGTGCCCGCCCTCGACGTAGCTGCCCAGCATCGCCTCGGCGTCGGGCCCCACCGAGTAGCCGTTGGCCTCGAGCCAGCCGAACAGGCCTGCGCCGTCCTCGGCCGAGACGACCACGAACTCGTACTCACCCGCGGCGAACTCCGCCTCGACGGTGACCGCGCTCTCGTCGGCCTCCTCGGAGCCCGGCAGGCCGATGCCCCCCGCGGGCTCGGCCATCTCGTAGGAGGCACAGCCCCCGAGGGCGAAGGGCAAGGCCATCAGCGGCGTGTGTCCTGTCGACTTGGGCTCGGGCCGCTCCCAGCCCCCGAAGTCCTCGCAGGAGTACGAGACCAGGCGGGGCCCCGTGTAGACCTCGAGCGTGCGCACGAGGTGCTCGCCGACGACGGCCACGTTGTCCTCGCTCAGGCCCTTGGGCACCGGGATGACGAAGGCGAAGTCGTCCAGATCGCCCTGGTAGTCGTTGACCATCGTGAGCGTCGTGACGCCGTCCTGCCGGACCACCGCCATCTGGCTGGCGCCGTTGATCAGGTCCGTGCCTTCCTGCCCCACGTAGGTGCCGCAGAAGGCCTCGGCGTCGCCGCTGACCAGGGCCAGGAGCCCCATCGTTCCAGTCGTCATGTCTTGCCCTGCCAGGCCCCGACGCCTGCTCCATACGCCGGCATCCCCCAAGCTGTGACAGTCAGCCCAGGTCCTCGGCGGTGGCCGAGCGGTAGTTCGGCGAGAAGGGGAAGTGGCAGTCCCGGCAGGCCTCGCAGCCGGGCACGCCCTTGCCGCGAACGTCCCGCCTGAGATCCAGCACGCGGCGGTCCTCGGTCCAGATGCGCGAGAGCCGATCGTCGGTGACCTGGCCCACCTTGTTGTCCAGCTCCACGTCCCAGGGGCAGAGCGTGACCTTGCCGTCCCAGCTCACCGTCGGCGTGGCGAAGACCCCGGGGCAGCGGCGCGGGCTGTCCTCGCGGCCCGAGTCCACCTGGACGTCAAGCACCTCGGCCAGGTCCTCGAGCCGCGCGCGCGCCTCCGCGGTGGCCTGGAAGTGGTCGTGGTCGCTGCGCCGGAACCAGATCGCGTCTCCGGTCTCGGGCAGCCGCCCTACGGCGAGCGCCGGAGCCC
>CALGIB010000785.1 GCA_937915955.1 uncultured Pseudomonadota bacterium | reverse complement strand
CCTTCGCTGCACGTGCTCGAGGGCTGGGACGGCGGCCGAGTGGACTACCCTCGGAACGCCGCCATCCAGGTCGACGTCGAGACCTACCCCAGCGCCGCCGAGTGGCGGGGCCAGGACCTGGTCCATGGCGAGGGCGATCTGCCCTTCGGGCTGGATGACAAGCTCGGGCTGGCGCACTGCATGAGCCTGGCCAGGCTGGTCGTCGAGCACGATCTCGAGTGCCCGCCGCTGCTGCTGATCGGTCGACCCGACGAGGAGATCGGCCGCATGGAGGCGGTCGAGGGCCTGGCGGACGAGCTGGTCCGTCGGGGCGTCCGCTACGCCTACACCGTCGACGGCCTGTTGCCCTTCGAGATCAACGTCGAGAACTTCAACGCCGCGGGCGCGAGCCTGCTGTTCCCGAGCAGCCTCTTCGAGCCCAAGGGGCAGGTCGTGGCGCTGAGGATCGGGGGGGTCAACACCCACGGCGCCACGGCTCAGGCCGAGGGCTACCGGGCCGCGACCCGCCTGGCGGCCGAGATCGACGCCGCCTGCGAGGGGGCTACCTGCATCACCTTCCACAGCGACACCCTCCGCGACTGTGACGCGGAGACCCTCTGGGAGGTCCGCGATCTCAGGGACTTCCAGGAGACGGTCTACGCCGTCATGGCGCCTCACCTGCCCCGCGGCGCCTCCGTCGACATCGGTCCGAGCAAGGGCATGGGGGACGCCTCGGTCGCTGAGATGCTGCGCTTCCTTCGGGCCTTCTACGCCTCGGAGCCAGGCTTCGTCCTCCACGCCGAGGAGTCTTCGGGCCACCAGGGCTACAGCAACCCCTACCGAGCGCGCATGGTGCGGGGTGGGCTGAAGCTGGATCTGCGTCTGCGCGACTTCCGAGCTGACGGGGTTCAGCAGCGCGTCGACCATATGCGTGAGATCGCAGGGGATCGACGGGTCCAGGTCAGCCAGCAGTACGTGAACATGGGGCCGCGACTGGCCGAGCATCCAGAGCTCGTCGCCTGGGCCAGCGAGGCCTGTGAGCAGCTCGGCTTGCCGGTGCGCATCCAGCCGATTCGGGGGGGCACCGGCGTCGATCCCTTCCTGGATCGTGGCATCCCCGTGGCCAACCTGGGCACCGGCTACTTCGCGCCCGAGAGCGAGAAGGAGTTCACCAGCGTCCAGATGATGGGCATGCACGCCCGCTGGCTCGTTCAGCTCGTCGGCATCATCGCGAGATCGTAGCGACTCCAGGCAGCGCTACGCTGCCCAGCTGGCCCGGTTGCCGCCCTTGATGCGCAGCAGGTGCAGCTCGGTCTTGCGGTGGAAGGCCTCCGCGTCCGCGTGGTCCTGTGGCTCCAGGGTCAGGCCCGAGATGGTCGCCGAGACCAGGACCCGGTGTCCGCCCAGGTCCAGCTTCAGCGCCTCGACGGCGGCGCGCACCCTCTCGGCCAGGACGCGCCCGCCGGCCACGCCGGTGCTGGCCATGACCACGCCGAAGCAGTCGCCCTCGATGCGGGCGACGAAGTCTGTCTCTCGCGTCATCGACTTGAGCATCTTTGCGATATTGCACAAGATCTCGTCGCCGACCTCCTGGCCCCAGCGGTCGTTGTGCTCGCGCAGGTTGTCGATGTCCACCAGAATGACGGACAGCTCGGCGCCGATCCGGTTGCTGGTCTGGACCGCCTTGCGGAGCGCCGCGAAGTACCGCGCGCGGTTTGGCAGCCGCGTCATCGGATCCTCGCCCTCCATCTCGCGCATGCGCAGTCGCAGCTCCCCGACCTCTCGCTGCATCAGGTCGCGCTCGGCCTGCATCTGCTCCATGCGCTGCACCAGCTCGTCCCGTCCCATCGCGTCCAGGGCGGCCCCGGCGGCCTCCAGGATGGTCTCCAGGCGCTCCTGGGAGGCGACTCGGACGCCGAAGACGCCGGCCAGATCCTCCATGTCCGCGCCCACGCCCTGGATCAGCTCGTCGGCCTCGGCGCGGCTCATGCGCAGCTCTCGGCTCAGGCGCTCCGTGGCCTCGCCCAGCGCCAGCCCCAGATCGCTGGCGGTGTAGACCTCGGCGATGACGTCGGCCAGGCGCGCGACCTCGATCAGTCGGTCCGGCCGGTTCGGGTCCTCCGACCCCGCGTGGTGGCCGTTGACGGGCCGCCGCACCTCTCGCGGCAGGTCCCAGCCCGCGGTGGCGGCCTCGAAGTCCTCCACATGGGTGGACCCCAGCAGCTCTCGCTCCTTGGCCAGGCGCGCCTCGTCCCGAGGGCTGCGCAGGCTGTCCCACCACATCGTCCGGCCGTGGTCCCGCAGGAAGGGCGCGGCTCGTCCCAGCTCCAGGCAGAAGCCGACCGCGATGGCCAGGTCGGGGGTGATCTGAGGGAAGTGGCGGGCCACGGCGCGGGCCGAGGCCGCTCTGCGTAGGCAGTCCTCCAGCAGCTGCTGCCGGATCCGGGGCTCCAGCGTGGAGCGGCTGAGTCCCAGCTGGGCCGCGTGGCAGATCGCGATGCTCCCTACCGCCTTGCTCCCCAGCAGCAGGGTGGCCCGCATCGGCGAGTCCACGCGGCTGCCCAGGTCCAGGGTGCGGGAGTTGACGTAGCCCAGCACGCAGTGGGCCAGGCCCGGATCGTCCGCCACCATCGTGCCCATCTTCTGCACGGACGCGTCCCGGCTCCAAGCGAACTGGATCAGCGCGTGGAGGCGAGGAGGGGGGCCAGGCAGCATCCGATCTCCAGGGTGTCTCGTTCACCAACGGATCGTTTCCCCGTGCATTGAGGGGAAACCTGGCGGCGGGCTCAAGGTGTGCGCTTTTCGTCCGAAACGGCGTCGGTGAACAAAGACAGCCCCCTCGGATGGATCGACCGCGTGCGCAGCCAGAGCGACCTGGCGCTGGCCGGCGTGGGCTTCTTCCTGCTCGCGATCATGGTGGTCCCGCTGCCCCCGGTCGTGCTGGACATGCTGCTGGCCTGCAGCTTCAGCCTGTCCCTGCTGGTCTTCCTCAGCACGCTCTACGTGAAGCGCGCCGTGGACCTGTCGGTCTTCCCGACGCTCCTGCTGGGCACCACACTGTTTCGCCTCGCGCTGAACGTCGCGAGCACGCGCCTGATCCTGCTGCGGGGTGCGGACGGGGGCGCGGCCGCGGCCGGGAACATCATCGAGGCCTTCGGCCAGTTCGTCGTCGGCGGCAACTACGCCGTCGGCCTCGTCGTCTTCGTCATCCTGGTGCTGATCAACTTCATCGTCATCACCAAGGGCGCCGGACGCGTCGCCGAGGTCTCCGCGCGCTTCACCCTGGACGCCATGCCGGGCAAGCAGATGGCGATCGACGCCGAGCTCGCCGCGGGCATGATCGACGAGGTCCAGGCCCGCACCCGCAGGGAGGAGGTGGCCCGCGAGGCCGACTTCTTCGGCTCGATGGACGGCGCCAGCAAGTTCGTGAAGGGCGACGCCATCGCCGGCATCGTCATCACCCTGGTCAACGTCGTGGGCGGCATCTTCATCGGCGTGGTCCAGGGCGGACTGGGCGTCGTCGAGGCCCTCGAGACCTACACGATCCTGACCATCGGCGACGGCCTGGTCGGGCAGATGCCGGCCCTCATCCTGTCCGCGGCGGCCGGCATCCTGGTCACCCGGGTGGACGATCCCCAGTCTCGTCGCCTGGACCAGCAGCTGACCGGCCAGCTCCTGGGCTCGCCCCGGGTCCTGGGTGCGTTGGCCGCCTGCCTCGCGGGCTTCGCGCTGATCCCCGGCCTCCGGGTCCCCTTCCTGCTCATCGCGCTGGTGGTCGCCGCGGTGGCCTGGCAGCTGCACAAGAACCCGGCGCCGGACCCCCTCGTCGAGGAGCAGGCCGAGCAGGCCCGGGCCGCCGAGGCCCGCCCGCTGGGCCCCGAGGACATGCTCTCCATCGAGCCGCTGACCCTCGAGGTGGGCATCGACCTGCTCTACCTGGTCGACGACAAGCGGGGAGGGGACCTCGTCGAGCGCGTCCAGCGCATCCGCAACCAGTTCGCCCGAGAGCTGGGGGTCGTGCTGCCCACGATGAACCTGCGCGACGACCTGAGCCTCGAGCCCAACGCCTACCGGCTGCTGCTGCGCGGCGAGGAGATCGGCGCCGGCGTGGTGCAGCCGCGACAGCACCTGGCCATCGATCCCGGGGACGCCAAGGGCGGCGTGCGCGGCGTCAAGGCCACCGACCCGGTCTTTGGTCTCCCCGCGCTGTGGGTGCCCAAGGGCCAGGTCCTCAAGGCCCAGGCGCGCGGCTACACGGTCGTGGACGTGCCCACGGTGCTCACGACCCACCTGACCGAGCTGATGCACCTGCACGCCCACGAGCTCTACGACATGGCGCAGCTGTGCCGCACGCTGGAGCGCATGGGCGAGGCCTCTCCTCAGCTCGTCGAGGACCTGGTCCCCGACCCCCTCTCGCGACAGAGTCTGTTGCGAGTGTTCCGCAACCTCCTGCGAGAGGGCGTGTCTGTGCGGGATGTCGCCAGCATCTTCGAGGCGCTGTCGGACTACGCACCCAAGACCCGGGACGCCGACGTGCTGACCGAGTTCGTGCGGCAGCGCCTGAGCCGACACATCACGGCGCGCTTCGCCGACCCCGAAGGCACCATCCACTACCTGGCCCTGGGGCCGGACGCCGAGGACGCTGTGTCCAAGGGCCTGCAGGGCGGCGAGGGCGGCTCGATGAGCCTGGTGCTCGATCCGCAGCACGCCCGGGCCCTGCTGACGGGCATCCGGGACCAGGCCGAGGGCTGGGCCGGCGCCGGTCAGGTGGTCGTCCTGTGCCCGCCCCTGGCGCGCGGTCCGCTGCGTCGCCTGGCCGAGAAGGTCATCCCCCGAGTGCCCATCCTGAGCCCCGCCGAGCTCCGCGCCGGCGTGCACCTGGAGCGCATCGGCGTGATCTCGCTGGCCGCAGCCAGGGCCCGCTGATCGTCAGGGGATTTGCTCAAGTCCCCCCCCGTGCGTCCGACACGAGAGCACCGAAAGCCAAGGGAGAAAGCGTGCGTCGAAGCGCTCTTGCATACCAGCAGCAGGCCCTCGCCCCCGAGCGCCGTATCGACGGGCTCACCCGGCAGGAAGTCTGCGTCCGCTACCAGGCAAAGGTCATGCTCCTGGCCCGCCGGCTCGCCGAGCGCCTCCCACCCGACTGTCAGGTCGAGATGGGGGACCTGGTCTCCTACGGGGCCATCGGGCTGCTCGAGGCCTTCGAGCGCTTCGATGACAGCCGCGACATCCAGTTCTCGACCTACGCCGAGTACCGCATCCGCGGGGCGATGCTGGACGCGCTGCGCAGCAACGACACCTTCTCCCGTCGTCGCCGGCAGCTCTCCCGCCGCATCGAGTCCGCGGCCCAGGAGCTTCGACGCGAGCTCGGTCGGGAGCCCGAGCCGGTCGAGGTCGCCCAGCAGATGGGCATCGATCTGGACGACTACTGGAGCGCCATGGACCGGGTCAGCCCGATCAGCGTGGTCTCGCTGGACTCCAGCGGGTCTGGCGACGACGACGAGGGTCGCTCCCTGCTGGACTCCATCGAGAACGAGTCCGCCGTTCGGCCGGACCTGGACCTCGGCGCCACGGACCTTCGGCGCGTGCTGCGCGAGGCCATCAGCGGCCTGCCGGAGCGCGAGCGCCACTGCGTGATGATGTACTACGGAAAGGAGCTGTCCCTGGCGGAGATCGCCGAGGTCTACGGCGTCACCGCCTCCCGCATCAGCCAGGTCCTGACCGGGGCCCGGGATCGCCTCCGCAGGCGCCTCGCCGAGGACGTCGAGCTGAGCGATCTCGAGGTGTTGCGGTGAGCAGGGAGATCTACACCGGGCTGTCCGGGGCCTCCGCGGTGGAGCGACAGCTCGAGCTCATCGCGAACAACGTCGCGAACTCGACGACTACGGGGTACCGCGAGTCCCGGATGGCCTTCCGCGTGGACGGTCAGGTCGAGGGGCCCGCCGGCCAGACCCACGCGGCGGTCGGCGAGATCTACGCCTCGCAGGCCCAGGGAGCTGGCATCGAAGACGGGGACCCCAGCCACCTGATGCTCGAGGGCGAGGGCTGGTTCGTGGTCCAGGTCGGAGGCGAGGAGCTGCTCACGCGAGACGGGCGGTTCCAGCGCGACGCTGAGGGCCAGCTGCAGACCTCCGAGGGCTACCCGGTCCTCGGCGAGGGAGGGCCCATCCAGATCGAGGAGGCCCGCTTCTCGATCGGCGAGCAGGGCACCGTGTTCGGCGACGTCTCGGGTGAGATCGACACGATCAAGCGCGTCTCCTCGGAGCTCGTGGAGCCGGTCGGTGGAAACCTGTATCGGGCGAAGTCCGTGGTCACCGAGTCCAGCGCCAGGGTCCAGCAAGGCTTCCTGGAATCCAGCAATGTCAACCCCATGCGCGCCATGGCCGAGCTGATCCTGGCAGGTCGCCGCTTCGAAGCGGTGCAGAAGGCCATGCAGACCAGCGACGAGCTCGACGAGCGCGCCAACCGCAGCGGAGGTCGCGCATGAAGGCGCTCTACACAGCAGCCACGGGGATGACCGCCCAGCAGGCTCGGCTGGACAACATCGCGAACAATCTCGCGAACGTGAACACCACCGGGTACAAGCGGCAGGCGGCGGCCTTCCAGGATCTGCTCTACCAGGACGTCGCGCAGGGCGGCGGTCAGGGCGAGGGCAGCTCGGTGGTGCAGATCGGTGGCGGCGTGCGCATCGTGGGCAACGCCAGGGACCACCGGTCCGGCAGCCTGAAGTCCACCGAGCAGCCGCTCGATATGGCCCTGGTCGGCGACGGCTTCTTCCAGCTCGAGAGCGAGGACGGGGAGCTCCGCTACACCCGGGACGGCGCCTTCGGCCTGGACGAAGAGGGGCGCCTCATCTCGGCCTCCGGCATGGTCGTCTCCGGCGACATCCAGGTCGACCCCGAGGCGGGCTCGGTCGAGGTGCAGGCCGACGGCAGCGTCCGTCAGCTCACCGCGGACGGCTCGAGCTTCACCAGCATCGGGCAGATGACGGTGGTGCGCTTCCTGAACCCCGCCGGCTTGGAGGCCCTGGGCGGGAACCTCTACATGGGCACGCCCGGCAGCGGCGAGCCGGAGGAGATCGAGGTCGGCGTCGACGTCGACATCAAGCAGGGCTACCTCGAGTCCAGCAACGTCAACGTCGCCACCGAGCTGATCGGCATGATCGAGGCGCAGCGCGCCTACGAGCTGACCAGCAAGATGGTCCAGGCCTCGGACGAAGCCATGCAGACGGCCGTCAACCTCAAGCGCTGATGGTCGCACTCCTCGCCATCGCGCTCGCGGCCGAGCCCTCCGAGGATCGGGTGTCCTCGGCCCTGGTGGACTGGGTCACCGCCGAGTGCGGCGCCGCGCAAGTCGAGCTGCACTGGCTGGGCCTGGCCGAGCACCTGCTGCCCGCCGCGGGCGAGCCGATTCGGTTCACGGGCACGCCGTGTGGGCGCGTCCCCAAGGTCGAGCTGGCCACCCCGGAGCGCAGCGTGCGCTTCCAGCCGGAGCTCGAGGTGCTGGTGCTCGCCCCGGTGGCGGTGCACGACGCCAGCACGGGTGAGCTGGTGTCGACCCGGGTGGGCCTGGTCCCCAGCAGCGAGCTTCGCGCCGAGCCGCTCTCCGGCACCTGGCAGGCCAGCCGTCGCATCGAGGCCGGACAGGCCGTGACGGCCTGGAACGCTGGGCCCATCCCGGCGCTGGACCGGGGCGACAAGGTCCAGCTCCTGGTGCGTCGAGGCACGCTCACCGTCGTCGCCGAGGGCGTCCTGGTCGAGGACGCGTACCTGGGTCAGCCGGTGATGGCCGTCAACCAGGTCACGAATCTGCGCGTCGAGGGCATCCTGGTCGACGCCGAGACCGTCGAGATCCACTGAGAGGTAGGTATGTGGTTCACATTTTTCAGTATCTGTCTCGCGGGCCCGCCCGTGTCCCCGATCTCGAACGGGGAGCGGCCGGACGTGGGCGAGTTCGACGCCATGGCGCTGCGGCGCTCGATGGGCATGGACTACGGGGTGCGGCAGATCGGTGACCTCATCACGGTGACGGTGCTGGAGGAGAACGCCTCCTCGATCGGCGCCAAGACCGCGACGAGCCGGGACTCTTCGGTAGGGGGGCGCATCAAGGGGTTCTTCGGCCTGGTCAGCCAGGTGCTGACGGCGAACCCCGCGATGAGCCTCCTGGGTGCCGAGGAGATCGGCCTCGAGGCGGGCAGCGCCAACAGCTTCACGGGGGACGGCAGCACCGATCGCGGCGCCTCGGTCAGCAGCGTGGTCACCTGCGAGGTGCTCGAGGTCAGCCCCCAGGGCAACCTGCACGTCTGGGGCTACAAGGCCATCGAGGTCAACAACGAGACCCAGTACATCGTCGTCGAGGGCTGGGCGCGGCCACGCGACATCTCGATGGACAACATGCTGTCGAGCGATCGGCTGGCCGAAGCGAAGATCAGCTCGTACGGCGACGGCGTGATCGACGACAAGCAGAAGGTCGGCGTCGGCGTGCGG
>CALGIB010000784.1 GCA_937915955.1 uncultured Pseudomonadota bacterium | reverse complement strand
GACCAGCGCCGGCCGCCAGGAGCGCACCTGCTCCCGCAGCGCCGAGAGCGCTCGGTGGTCCCGTCGAGCCGAAGGTTCGCGGACCAGGTCGGGCAGGTGCACGACCTCGACGCCCGACTGCTGCAGCGCGGGCATCAAGAAGCCTGGCTCGCCCAGGATCACCCGGAACTCGAAGCGCCCGCGCAGCCCCAGCACCAGGTCCCGCACGTGGATCTGTGCGCCGCCGCGCTCGCCGCGCGTCACGACCAGCAGGATCCTCGGCCGAGGGAGATCGGGGTGGGTGGGTGCCAAGACGCCGGCGATTATTCGCCCTCGAATCCCGCGCCCGGTGACAAGTGCCTCGCTTCTCGCCAGGACAGCCCCAGCGCGGGATAGAAGCGCGCCATGAGCTGGGCCGACAAAGCCAGGGCGAAGGCGCTTCGCGGAGCAAAACACCTGGGCCAGCTGCGCTTCGGCTGGGGCCGGGACAAGCGCCTCGGCTTCGTCGTCGGGTGCCAGCGCTCGGGCACCAAGATGCTCATGCGGGTGCTGGACCAGAGCGCGACGACGCGCATCTACCACGAGGACGACGCGGCCGCGTTCGAGGACTTCCAGCTCCGCGAGGACTGGCTGATCCAGGCCCTGGTCACCGCCAGCCCGGCCCCCTGCCAGATCCTCAAGCCCATCTGCGACAGCCAGCACACCCACCTGCTCCTCGAGCGCTTCCCCGGCAGCCAGGCGCTCTGGCTGTACCGCGACCCGGATCAGGTCGCGGCCTCGGCGGTGAGCAAGTGGGGGGCGCATCAGGCCGAGATCATCGACGCGCTGGTAGCGGGCCGCACCCAGGACTGGGGCTGGCGCACCGCGGACGTACCCCCTGCCATCGTCGAGCGGCTGCGCGCCGTACACCGAGCCGACCTGAGCCCCGAGGAGGGGGCCTTGCTGTTCTGGTACCTGCGCAACGCGCTGTTCTTCGAGCTGGGCCTGGACCGGGATCCCCGCGCCCGGCTGGCCAGCTACCGCGAGCTGGTCGAGCAGCCCCAGCGGGCCTTCCCGCCGGTCTTCGCCCACCTCGGCGCCCGCTTCGAGCCCGAGGCCATCGACCAGGTCCACAGCCGCTCCTCCGAGCGCCCGCCCCTCCCGGCCGACCCGGCCATCCGCGCCCTCTGCCAGGGCCTGCTGGAGCGCCTGGATCGGGCCATCGAGGAGCAGCCCTCCCCTGCCCTGATCTCGCCGGTGCTCATGGCGATCAACACCCTGGGGACCGGCGGCGCCGAGCGCTACGTCGTGACCGTCAGCAACTGGCTGGCCGAGCAGGGCGCCCAGGTCGTCGTGGTGAGCTCGGGGGGCGAGCAGGTGCCCCTGCTGGATCCGCGCGTGCGCCACGTCGAGATGGACCTGACCCGGGTCCGAGGCGAGCTGCCCGCGACCGCGCTCGAGCTGCGAGCCCTGATGCGCGAGGTCCGACCCGCGGTGGTCGTGGCCCACTCGCTGGTCGTCAGCTGGGTCGCCCGCGCGGCCCAGGTGCGCCGCCGCGTGCCCATCCTCACCGTCGCCCACGGCTGGCCCGAGGAGCGCTACGCCCAGGTCGGCCGGCTCATCGGCGTGGCCGACAAGGTGGTCGCCGTCTCGCCCGAGGTGCAGCGAAAGCTGGTCGAGGGGGGGCTGTCCCAGGACCGCAGCGCGGTGGTCTACAACGGCGTGGACCTTCGAGGTCTGGGCCAGCGGCCCGAGCCGGCGCGCTCCCAGCTGCGACAGGAGCTGGGCGTGGGCCCGCGGGACCTGATGGTGCTCAACGTGGGTCGCCTCTCCGAGCAGAAGGCCCAGCACCACATCGTCACCGTGGCCGAGGCCCTGCGCGAGCGGCACCCCGAGCTCCGCTACGTCATCGTCGGCGAGGGCGAGCGCGACGAGCAGCTGGCCCGGCTGGTCCGGGACAAGGGGCTGGGCGACCGGGTCCGCCTGGCCGGGCTGCGCCAGGACGTGCCGGATCTGCTGGGCGCCGCCGACCTGTTCCTGTCGAGCTCCGACTGGGAGGGCATGCCGCTGTCGACCATCGAGGCCATGGCCTCCGAGCTGCCCGTGGTGGCCACCCACACCGAGGGCGCGGACCAGCTGCTGACCCCGGACTGCGCCATCGTCGTGCCGGTCGGCGAGGCCCCGGCGATGGCCTCGGCCGTAGCCGAGCTGGCCGCGGACAGGCCCCGCCGGCAGGCCATGGGCCGGGAAGGCCGGGCCAGGGCCCTGGAGCGCTTCAGCCACGAGCGCATGTGCCGCGAGCTGGCCGAGCTGATGCAGCAGATCGCCGTCTGATCAGGCCCGGACGGTGTGCACGCGCTCCCAGTTCAGCGCCGAGATCGCCACCTTGAAGGGGCGCTGCTCGAGCGGATGGAAGCGCAGCACGCGAGGCCGGCCCGGCACCAGGTGCAGGTGCTCGTCCTCGGCCCTCCAGCCCTTGACCCGGAAGCTCAGGGCCTGGAGGAAGCGCTCGCAGCTCAGCTCCAGCTCGACGCAGCCGTCTCCGAGCCGGCGAACCTCGCAGGAGAGCTCCGCGTCGTGCGAGGCCAGGGCCATGCCCAGGGGGAAGAGCACGTCCTGGTGCAGCAGCCGGCCGTCCACCAGCAGCCGCGAGACCACCAGCTCGTGCCGCGGCGGTCCGAAGCGGTAGGCGTAGCTGAGGTCGCCGAAGCTCCCCAGCAGCTGCTCGCCCTCCAGCGTGCGGCTCTCGTGCGGAGCCAGCAGGATCTCGGCGCTGGCGAAGCCGGTGCGCTGCCGACCGCCTCGGAGCAGCTCCAGCTCCAGGGTGGCCGCCAGCGGCTCGGGGCCCTCGTTGTGAACGTGTACGTCGACGCCGTTGAGCCCCTCGTCCGTGAGCAGCGCCGCCTGGGGCGCCCAGGCCCGGGACAGGGCGAACAGGGCCGCCTTGGGCTGCCCGCGGTGGTCCAGCAGCCCGCAGCCCGCGCCGGCCACGAGGTCCTGGAAGAGCCAGACCAGCGCCCCCGCGCAGGGGCTGGCGGGGCGCCGCCACTCCGCGAAGACGCGCAGCATCAGCTCGCCGGTGAGGGCTCGGGACAGCTCCAGGTAGCGAGGCAGATCCTGGCTGCGCAGGGCCACGGGGTCCACGCCGAAGTGATCGCGCAGGTAGTGGTCCCGGATGTCCTCGAAGTCCCAGCCCGTGCCTCGGTCCCGAGGGACGCCCGCCTTCCAGACCGGGTCGTGAGTGGGCAGGGTGGCCCCGCCCGACATGGCCTCGACCTCGTCCTGCGAGGGCAGGTTCGAGAACCCCAGGCACTCGGCCGCGAAGCGGACATCGGCCAGGCGAGCGTCGGTCAGCGGTCGACGGTAGGCGCCCACGCCGAAGTAGTGGGTCACGCCGGCGCGGGTGGAGAACGGCAGCGCCCCACCCCAGGGGGTCGAGGGCAGGCAGGGGACGCCGGGCAGGTGCTGGGCGACCAGCTCGGCCAGCCGCTGACCGAACCAGGCGTGCGCCCGCTGGCCCTCGGGCATGCCCATCATCGCGGCCTGCTGCTCGACCTCACTGCCCCCGCAGATCAGGGCCACGCAGGGGTGGCGGGACAGCCGCCGCAGCTGCTCGATCACCTCGGCCTCTACCTCGGCCCGGAACCCGTCATCGTCCAGCGGGTAGTCCATGTTCGCGAACATCAGGTCCTGCCAGACCAGGACGCCCAGCTCGTCGCAGAGCGCCAGCAGCGCGGGGCTGGCGTAGACCCCGGTGCCGCCCACCCGGATCATGTTCAGGCCGGCGTCGCGAGCCCGCACCAGGCGCCCCCTCAGCTCCTCGGCCCCCGCCTCGACGCCCAGCGCGTCCGAGGTGGCCCAGCAGGCCCCGCGGCAGAAGACGGGCTGGTCATTGACCCGCAGCGAGACCCGGTCGCCCAGCTCCCAGTCCAGCGTCCGAGCGCCGATACGACCACGGTCCAGCTCGCGGCCCTCCAGCTCGAGGGCCCAGTCCACCAGGGTCGGCTCGCCGTGTGTGTGCGGCCACCAGGCCTGGGGCAGCTCGAAGCTCCCCTCCCCGCCCGGCAGCTCGTGCGTGCGCTCACCGAGGCGCAGCAGGCTGCCTGGAGGCGCCTGCACCCGGACGGAGCGGCCCTCGACCCGCACCCTGCAGCCCTGGTTGCGGGCCCGCAGGCGCACCGGGCGCCAGGGACCGATGGCCGGGAACGGGGGCGTCCAGCCTGGGATGCGGCCGGCCAGCGAGGTGCGCACGAAGCGCAGCTTCTGCTCGGTGACGAGCGCGGTCTTCCAGCGCGGCCGAGGGCGGCGCGCCGAGAGCTCCGCGTCCAGCGAGCGGAAGACCAGCGCCAGCGCCCGAGCCCCCGGCTCCAGGGCCAGGGTCCAGCGGCGGAACATGTTGCCCGTGCCGAGGCGGCGCTGTCCGTCGAGGAAGACCTCACAGATCGTCGCCAGGCCCTCGAAGACCAGCTCCGAGGCCTGCTCGGTCGGGGGCAGCGCGCAGCGGTACCACCAGTCCTGGGACTCCAGATCGGCCTCGGGCACGATCTGCGCCACGGTCCCGGGCACGGTCGCGCCCAGCCAGCCCTGCTCGGGCAGCGTCGAGGGGTCGGGGTGTGCACCCGCCGGGGTGCCCAGGAGCTGCCAGTCCATTCAGGCGAAGCGTCGCACGAGCTCATCCATCGCGGCGTCCCAGCCCTGTGCCAGCTCCCCCAGCGAAGACAGGTCCAGCGGCCGCTTGCGCATCATCGAGCGGGCCAGCTTGAACTGCAGCGCCTTGGTGCGCGTCGAGATGTCGGTCAGGGCCAGCCGGGGCGCCGGCGAGAGCTGCACGCCCTGGTCCTCGAGCCACTGCAGGTAGGTGGCCGCCAGCTCGAAGCAGGCGCCGTACTGCCGCAGCGTGGCGAAGCTGTAGGCGTGGAAGACGGCCAGGTCCTGGGTCTGAAGCCAGCCCGAGTCGGCCTGCAGCTTGGCCGCGAAGGGACCGAAGGGGCAGACCGGCGGCACCCTGCGGAGCTGCCGCTTCAGGACCTGCAGGCTGCCCTCGACCAGGGCCGGACCCCGCAGCGGCTGGGCCCGGGGCAGCGGCTTCACGAACTCGATGTAGGGCGGCAGCATGCGCGGGTGCGCCAGCCCCCCGGTCTGGAAGACGTCGGCGAAGTCCTGGCCGCCGACGTGGTGGAAGCCCTGGTTGTGGAAGTAGTCCATCGAGCCCGCCTGCAGGTCGATGGCGTTGACCGCCACGGTGCTCTTGACGTGCTCGAGCTTGTAGGCGGTGCCGGCCGTGTCGGGCAGGAAGAAGGAGTCCAGCTCGACCAGCACGGGGCGCCCCGCGGCGACGTGCTGCTCGACGTGCTGGGCCAGTGGCAGCCAGGGGGCCAGCTCGTAGATGCCCAGGGCGTACAGGTCCTCGACGTCCGCGGGGTGGAACTTGAAGAAGGTCCACTGGTCGACGTCCAGGTCGATGGTCAGCGTGAAGGCCAGGGCGGCGACGGGCTCGAAGCCCATGCCGTGCAGCAGCTCGATGATCACGTCGCTGTAGCAGTTGGTCTCGGCCCAGGTCCGGCCCGGGCCGTGGATGGCGTGGGCCTGGTAGGTCGCCGGGTCCAGATCCAGGACGCGCGCCATCAGAGACCGAGCTCCGCGCGCACGCTGGTCGGCCAGTCCTCGAGCCTCAGCCCGTGGGTCTTGAAGAGCGCCAGCGCGATGCGCTCCAGGCCGAAGCCCACGCAGGCCGTGTGGGCCGGGCTGCCGTCGGGCAGGCGGATGCCGAAGGCTGTCCCGAAGGCATCCAGGTGGCAGTTCTGCGAGGAGATCGCGGTGGGTTTGTCCGTCGAGGTCACCGGGACCAGCACCTCGTACTTGAGGTCCTGCTCGCGCTGGGTCGCCTTGGCGAGGCGGCCGCCGCGGCCGAAGAAGGGGTCGTTGGCCGGCTGGCTCACCGCGGGCAGGCCCAGGTTCAAGAGCAGCTCGAGCGCGCGCTCGCGCCACAGCTCCCGGTGGGCCCAGGCCTGGTCCGCGGTGCCCACGCGCACGTACTCGCGCTGGCGGAAGCACTGCATGCGAGGCAGGTCATCGCTGGGCTCGTGGCGGAACACCCAGCTGCGCAGGTCGACGCAGCGCGTGCCGGTCAGCTCCCCCTCGAGCAGGGGGTAGAGGGGGTAGCAGGCCGCGGGGATCAGCATGGTCTCGGCCGAGACCAGGCCGCGCGTCCAGTCCTGACCGTCCTCGAACTCCAGCACCAGCTTGCGGTGGTCGCGCTCGCTCCCGAGGAAGGTGTGAACGCTCCCCAGCAGGTCCGGGAAGTTGTGGATGTGGTTGACGCGACCGTAGTCCGCCCGGGGGAACAGCGGCGGGAAGCGCAGGACCTCGGCCTGCTGGTCCGCGCCGTGGCGCGTCACGTAGGCCTCGAAGCCCTCGACCACGCCCTCGAAGGTGCCCGAGCGGGCCACGACGCCGCGCACGCTGGAGCGCACCAGCAGGCCCGCGTCCAGCACGTCCTGACCGAAGTCCTCGCCGCCGTGCAGCTCACACATGGCTCAGCCCTTCCGGACCAGCAGCAGCGTCGAGGTCTGCAGCCGGATGCGATCGTTGTTGACCATGATGGCCGCCCCGTGGGCGTCCCGGAGCTGCCGGGCCAGCGAGAAGCGGTGGTCGTTGCGGTAGCCAGCGATGCCGCAGATCAGCAGCGCCTTGGTGACGATGTCGACCATCAGCTCGCTGCTGCGGATCTTGAGCTGGCTGACCGAGGTGACGAAGTGCAGATCGCCCGAGATGCCGTCCAGGCCCCGATCCAGGTGCTCCTGGTAGCGGGCCAGCGTGGCGTAGACCCCGGCCTCCATGCTGTGGACCAGGCCATCCAGCTCGGCCAGGCGCATGGCCCCCGGAGGCAGGGTGCCGGGGGTCTTGCGGGCCGCCGCGCGCACGAAGCCGCGGCTCTTCTCGTAGGCGTCCTTGGCGATGCCCAGCCAGAGCGCGGCCCAGGTGCCGTGGGCCAGGGGGTGCATGGACTGGGCGTGGATGTCGGCGTAGGGCACCGGCAGCACCTGGTCGAGGTGGCCCTCGCCCCGGAGGATGTAGCCGCCGCTGCAGGTGCCGCGGAAGCCCAGGGTGTCCCAGGTCGTGGTCGGCTCGAGCGTCAGCTGGTCCTGGAAGAGCAGCACGTGGACCTGCTCGCTCTGGGCCGCGTCCGGGCCCTTGCGCGCGGTGACCAGGATGACGTCGGCCGCCTCGCCGTAGGAGATGACCGGCGCGTTCTTCTCGAGCGTGAAGCGCTCGCCGTCGACCATCACCGCGCAGGAGCTGGTGCGCAGGTTGCCGCCGATGCCGGCCTCGGTGGTGGCCGAGCCGAGCAGCAGCTGCTCGTCGACCAGGCGCCTCAGGAAGGCCTCGAACCAGGCGCTGTCCTGGCGGTGATGGACGACGCAGCCCACCTGGATCTGGTGCATCGCGAAGATCATCGCGGCGCTGCCGTCGTAGCGGCCCAGGGCCTCGCACAGCCGGCTGGTCTGCACGATGTCCAGGCCGGCGCCCCCGAGCGCCCTGGGCACGTAGCAGCTCAGCAGGTCGGCCTGCTTCAGCGCCGCGAAGGCCTCGCGGGGGAAGCGCGCTTCGGCGTCGACGGCCGCGGCGTGAGGAGCGAGCACCTCGCGCCCGATGGCGTGGGTCTGCTCCAGCAGGGTCTCGAAGGTGGACAAGGCGGTCTCCGGGTCAGTCGACCAGCTCTTCGACGGCCTCGCAGATCGACTGCAGGGTCTCGAAGGTCTGCCGGCTGAGCAGATTGTCGGGGAACTCGACGTCGAAGTGGTCTTCCAGCGCGAGCATCACGTGCACGGTGGTCAGCGAGGTCAGGCCCGCTGCGTAGAGGTCGGACTCGGGGCCGAGCTCCTCGGGGCTGGCGGTGATGCGGCCGTGCTCGACGACGAGGGCGCGGACCTGCTCGAGGTGGACAGACATGAAGGGACTCCAGTCGAGTCGCTGACGAGCGCCACCACGCGGGGGTGGGCCCAGACCGGGCGGATGGTGTGGTCGACGCCCGGCAGGACGGTCAGGTAAGGCCGACGCGCCGAGACGACGTGCGCCTCGAGGTAGGCGACGCTGGGATCACCTGCGCTCGAGATGAGGTGCAGCCGGGTGCCGCGCTGCTGGATCGAGGTGAGCAGCTGCTCGACCTCGTCCGGACGGGCCTGACCCCGGAGCTGCGCGAGGGCACCCCCGGCGCTCAAGCGGGCCTTGTCGAGCACCGCGCGGGCCAGCCCGATCGCGTCGATCTTGCCGGTGAACAAGCGCCTCCAGCGGCGGGCGTCCAGCAGGGAGCCGGAGATGTGGGCCGTGAAGCTGCTGGCCCGAGCGTCGTCGTTCCAGACGAAGGCCAGGCAGTTGAACAGCGTGGCGCTGCGCACAGGCCGGCGCGCCGCCAGCTGCGCGCCCAGGAAGCTGCCGGAGCAGAGCCCGACCACGTCCACGGCCTCGGCCCCTCGCTCGCTCAGCCAGTCCCAGGCGCTGA
>CALGIB010000783.1 GCA_937915955.1 uncultured Pseudomonadota bacterium | reverse complement strand
GCCTCGAACCTGCGCACCCTGTCCGAGGGCATCGAGGAGGGCGACGGCACCCTGGGCATGCTGGCCAAGGACCCTGCGCTCTACGAGGACCTGCGGGCCCTGGTCAACGGCGCCGAGCGCAACAAGCTCCTCCGTTACTACGTGCGCAAGACCGTCGAGGAGGGCGAGAAGGACCTGGCCGAGCCCTGGCAGCCTTGAGCAGCGCCGCTCCTCGGCTGCGGGTCAGTCCGTTCAGGCTGCTGCGTCCTCGGGTGACGGGCCTGCTCAACCGCTGGCGCAAGGCCGAGGGCCGCGACAGGCTGGTCTACCTGCTGCTGGGCCTCATGGGCCTGGCCTTCTGGCTGGGCCTGTTCGGCGGGCTGATCTACGTGGTCAGCGAGTTCTACCAGGTCGAGGTCTTCGGGCCGCTGATCACGCGCAAGCTGCTCGAGCTGCTGTTGACCGCGCTGTTTGGCATGCTGATGTTCTCGAACATCGTCACCGCGCTGAGCAGCTTCTACCTCTCCGAGGACCTGGAGCTGCTGCTCTCGTTGCCGATCTCGCGGCCGATCTTCTTCTACACGCGGCTGCTCGACGCTCTGGGGCAGTCGAGCTGGATGATGGGCATGTTCGGCCTGCCCATCTTCCTGTCCTTCGGCATCGCCGCCCAGGCTGACTGGGTCTACTACGCCTCGCTCGTGGCCGTGATCCCGGCCTACCTGCTCATCCCGGCGGCCAGCGGCGCGGCCATCTCCAGCGTCCTGGTCAACGGCTTCAGCGCCCAGCGCACCCGCGAGCTCCTGGCGGTGGTGGGCATCCTCTTCCTCGTCGCGGTGTTCATCCTGCTGCGCGTCATGCAGCCCGAGCGCCTGCTCAACGCCGAGGACTTCGAGTCCGTGGCGGCCTACGTCGCGACCCTGCAGAACCCCATGCCGCTGCTCTCGCCTCCGCGCTGGGCGGGCGAGGTGCTGGGGGCCTCGATGCAGGGCCGGCCCTACCCCTGGCTGCACCTGGTCCTGCTGGTCAGCGGCGCCGTCGGCTTCACCGGCTTGAGCCGCTGGTTCGTGACGCGCCTGTGGGCGGACGGCTGGACCCGGGCCCAGGAGGCCACCAAGGCCCGTCTGGCCAAGGCGGGGCTGTTCCACGCCGCGCTCAAGCTGCTGACCCGTCCGTTCTCGGGCGAGATGTCCGCGGTGCTGATCAAGGACGCCAAGATCTTCGTGCGGGACCCGGCCCAGTGG
Organism: uncultured Pseudomonadota bacterium; assembly: GCA_937915955.1. Classification (GTDB taxonomy): domain Bacteria; phylum Myxococcota_A; class UBA796; order UBA796; family CAJQPC01; genus JAAESX01. The sequence continues at coordinate 2,494 of CALGIB010000783.1, read as the reverse complement.
AGCCAGGTCTTCCTGCTCATCAGCCTGGTCGTCATCTACCTGTTCTCGGTCCAGGCCCTGCCCACCGACTTCATCCGCGGTCCCTACGCCGGGGGCTTCCGCAACGCGCTGGCCTTCCTGAACCTGGGCATGTGCGGCTTCGTCATGGCCGCCATCGCCACCCGCTTCCAGTTCGCCAGCATCTCGGGCGAGGGGCGGGCCTTCTGGATGGTGCGCACCGCCCCCATCGAGCCGGCGCGCTTCCTGTTCAGCAAGGCGATCCCTGGCTTGCTGCCGATGCTGCTGGTCGGCGAGACCATCATCCTGGTCAGCAACCACTTCTTCGGCAGCCCGCCCATGATGAACGTCATCGGTGGCGTCACGGTGCTGGGCCTGGGCGTCGGCCTGTCGGGCATCGCCGTCGGTGTGGGCGCCACCTACCCGGACTTCAAGGCCGACAACATCGCGCGCGCGGCCGCCAGCCCCTCGGCCATGCTCTTCATGCTGGCCGGGCTGATCTTCGTGCTCTCGGTCGTCGCGCTGGAGATCGTGCCCGTCTACTACCTGCTGCGCGCGGACATCGAGGACGCCTCGCTGAGCTCGAAGGAGCTGGCGATCTCGGCGCTGCTCTACGGCGCCGCGGCGGGCTTGTGCCTGATCGCCGCGGTGGTCCCGGTGCGCCGCGCGGCCCCCGGGCTCTGGGCGAGGGACCTGTGACGCTCTGGCTCCTGGCGGCCTGCGTGAAGCCGGTGGCGCTGCCGGCGCCGCCGCCCTCGGCCCCGTCCGAGGTCCGCCCCGTGCGCATCAGCCACGTCGCACGGGAGCACGTGATGCGGGCCTACATGCAGCAGGAGTCCGGACAGCTCGAGGAGGCCGCGGCCTCCTGGAAGCGAGCCATCCTGTTCGATCCCGAGAGCGCGGAGCTGTACCTGCGCCTGGGCTCCGTGCGGGAACAGCTGGGTGAGATCGACGCGGCCCGGAGCTGGTACGAGGAGGCCGCCGCGCGGGGTTCTGAGGAAGCGGTGCAGCGCATGCAAGCGCTGGACCGGGACCTCGGTTAGCCGCGCCACGTGACCGGCCTCCTCCTCGCGCTGACTCTGTCCTGTGGTGACAAGCCCAACGCGCCGCGGCCCCTCGGGGACGCTCAGGCGGTGGCGGATGCCGCCTGGCAGCGGGCCGTGCCCTTCGCGCTGAAGGCCGGCTACAGCGTGCACATCGAGGCCCCGCGGCTGGGCCTGTCCGGCACCACCCGGGGCGCCCTGATCGTGCATCGCCCGGGCAAGTTCCGGCTGGACATCTACAGCCCGCTGGGCTCGCCGCTGGTCTACGCCGCCAGCGACGGCAAGGCCCTGGGCATCTACGTGGCGCCCGAGAAGATGTGGCTGGGCAGCGACAACGCCGAGGGCTTGCTGCGCGAGATGACCGGCAACGCCGCGGGGCTCGAGGACCTCGTCGCGCTGATGACGGGCCGGCTGCCCTTCCAGGACGCGGAGATCGTCGGCGCCAAGAACCAGGGCGACGAGGCGGTCTACACCTTCAAGGGACCCGAGGACACCAAGGCCATCGTGGTGCTGGACCCGCGCAAGCTGACCAGCCGCCGCATCGAGGCCTACGACCCCACCGGCGCGATGGTGCTCGAGGCCGACTACGAGGACTACTCCAAGGTCGGCCGCACGCTGCTGCCCGAGGCCGTGCGCATCAAGGCCAGCTCCATCGACTTCCTGCTCGAGCTCGAGTTCGACGCCTGGGACGAGATCGGGGTCATCCCCGACGCCTTCCAGGTGCCCGCGCCTCCCGGCTCGCGCGTCATCGACCTGGACGATCTGGTCGTGAAGGCGCGCTACGCGGCCGAGCAGGGCGACAAGCCCCGGAGCCTGGACGAGCTGCTGAAGGTGCAGGTCCCCGAGTCCGCCCCGTAGCGCTCAGCGGGCGTCCTCGATCAGGAACTGCAGCCGCTCGATGCCGGCCCAGGTGCTCAGGCCCAGGGTGCCGAGCAGGGCCAGCGGTCGCTCCCGGGCGGCCTCCAGGTGCTCGGGCGCGTCGGGCCAGATCGCGTCGAGGGTGAGGCCGGCCCCTTGGATGCGGGCCTTGAGGTGGCGTCCCTTCACCAGCCGGGGGTCCTCGAGCCGGCAGGGGCCCACCCAGATGCGTGGTCGGGGGTTGCCTCGGCCGCAGGGCTCCAGGCGCGCCAGATCGATCTGCAGGGCCTCGCCGAGGTCCTGGGCGGACAGCCGCAGCTCGGCTCGACGGCGCGCGACGCCCAGGGGCCGGGCCAGCTGCCACGCGCTCTCGCAGAGGCGGCCTCGCAGCGCATCCAGGCGCTCGCTGTGGAGGCGGAACGTGGCCTGGTCGGCCGCGCCGCGCAGGCCCTCGAGCAGGTCGGCCAGGTCGGTGAGCAGCGCCCGAGCGTGCAGTCCGTGGGGGGTGGCCAGGCAGCCCCGCGTGCGACGGTCCTGACCCAGGGCCAAGGTGGCCACGGGTCGGCCCAGGCGCTCGCAGGCCGCTCGGGCCAGCT
>CALGIB010000782.1 GCA_937915955.1 uncultured Pseudomonadota bacterium | reverse complement strand
GGAGGGCGACGAATGATTGCAGTCCTGGCGCTTTCGGCTTGCATCGAGGTCAAGCAGTACGGCAAGCCGGTCGAGCCGCTTGCGCGGCCGGTCGAGACGGCCGCCATCCAGCCACGCGACCCCAAGCGCCCGAGCGTTGACTGGGCTGCCTACGAAGACCGACTGGCGGTCTTGATCGAAGACGAGCCGGACGCCGACCGCCGGGAGCGCCTGTCGCTCGCGCACTCACTGGCAGGGGAGCTTGCACGGGGATCGGGGCGCCACCCGGAGGAGGCGATGGCGGCATGGTTCGACGCCATGGTCGCTGTCGAGGAGCGCTCCGCGCCACAGGAGCTCGAGGGCTTTGGTGACGGCTTCCGCATCGGTGGGGCGGTCATCGAGGAGGACCTGGTCGAGCCGCTGGATCTGCCCGCCGTGCGTGGACACCTTGCGGCGGGTCGGTACCGCGACGCCGTGGACGGTCTGCGAGACCATCGAGGCGACCCGGCCGCGGATGCTCTCTGGATCGAGGCGGTCGACGGCTACGTCCACTTGGAGCGCGAGGCCGCGGGGAAGCTGTTTGTGGCGGCACGAGACATGCCTGCGGGCGACGTGCGGGACTCCGCGTACGGCGAGGTCGTCGAGATGCTCGAGGCGTTGGTCCGCGACTTCCCGGAGAGCTCGTACCGACAGGCCATCGAAGACAACCTGGTCCTGGTTCGCAAGGAGCTTCCCTAGCGGTCCTCAGCGCCGGCGTCGCCGGGCCAGAAGGACGCCGAGCAGGCCGAGTGCGGCCACGGGCGCGGGCGCCGCGGCGCACCCGCAGCGAGGCTCGAGCTCAACCGTCGGAGTGCGATCCCCTCCGTCAGGCGGAGCGCTGTCGTCGGCCACGGTGGAGTCGCTGCCTGTGTTGCTGCCGCTGTCCGACCCGCTGTCGGAGCGCGCGCGCAACTCCGCGCAGGCCGTCCCCGCTGCTCGGGCGGCGACCTGCGCTCCGCTCAGAGACCGGTCCCAGATGCAGAGGTGGTCCATGGCGCCGTCGAGGTCGGACTCGTTTCCGATGTAGCTCCGCGTGTCTGAGCCCAGGTACAGCAGGCCGCGTCCCCCGCCCGAGGGTGGCTCGGTGAACGGAACGGGGGCGCCGAGCTGCTCGCCGTCGACGAAGAACGTGGCCACGTCACCCGCGCGGGTGAGGGCGACGTCGTGGAAGGTGCCATCCACGAGCTCGGCCGTCGCGGTGGACTCCAGGACGACGTTGCTGCCGTCGCCATGCTCCCAGAACGCCCGAAGTGTCCCGTCCTCGCGGACGGACAACCAGAAGCTGTAGTTCGTCTCCTCGTCCTCGGTGTAGTAGTCGTTGGTCCCGTAGCAGAGGAGCGCGTTGGCCCACTGACCGGATGCCAGGCTGTCGATCCGCACCCGCGTGCTGATTGCCAGGTCGCCGTTGCCAGCCAGGACGTAGTCGCCGATGCCTCCGAGCTCCGCTGCGTCTCCGTCGCCGTCCAGCTCCAGCCACCCATCGGCCTGCGTGGCGTCGCCGATCAAGGTGCCGTCGAGCGCCTTTCCGCCGGCCACCGCGTTGGCCAGCCCTACGTCCAGATCGAGCTCCAGGACGAGGCCGCCGTCGGTAGGGCCACCGGGGTCCAGGACGTAGGAGTCCAGGGCATCGTCGTAGTGGCCATCGCCGTCCGCGTCACCGAAGAACGTGGCCTGGGCATAAGCCCCGTCGACCTCCACCTCCAGCCAGCCCCAGCGTTGCTGGTAGGGGCGGATTGGCTCGAACCCGGTCCAGCCTCCGCCGGTCCCGATGATGGTCTCCCACGTCGGTCCGCCCCCTCCTGGCTGCGAAGGCTGGTAGCGATGCCAGTGGCCCATGAACGTCCCCTCGACGCCATAGGCCACCATCAGCTGCCAGAAGTCGCCCTGGGTCCCACCGATGCTGGACTCGGTCGAGAACGAAACGGGGTGGTGCGTCGTGACGTAGACGTGCTCGAACGCGTCGGCCTCGGACAGGACCTTGTCCATCCACGCCAGGGCCGCGGACGACAGCCCCGTCCCGCCGGATTCCTGGTCGCTCGTGACGAACACGAACCGGGTGTTCCCATGGTCGACGACGTAGGAGACGCCCTCCTCGCCCGCCGGGGAGTCGTCGGTCGGGAAGCCGAACGTCGAGCGCCAGGCGTCGAACGTGCCGGCGCCGCCGAAGACGTCGTGGTTTCCAGGCACGGCGTACACGGTCCCGCTGAAGGCGGCCGTCGCAGTCTGGAAGTCGTCCCACTGGGCGACGGTTGCCGGGACCGTGCCTGCGCCACCGACCAGATCTCCGGCAACCAGCAGCAGGTCTGGGTTTCGGGCGTTCATGTCCTCGATGAGCTGCGGCAGGACATCCCAGTTGATGCTGCTCTCGTCGCCGTCCGTCTGGGGATCGCCGATCACGGCGAACCGGAACGCGTCCTGCGCCAGCGCCGTCCCGACGAGCCAGATCACGACGTCACGAACTGGTGGTAGGCGCGTTCCGCGGTCCCGAACCATGTCCGCTGCTCGGTGCGCGCGGCCGAGAACGCCTCGTACACCTTCCGGTATCCGGGGTCCTTTGACGCGTTGTCCTCGAGGTAGGCCTGCGCGGCGTCCCTGGCTCCCGCCATGATCTCGTCCGAGAACGGCCGCATGACGACACCGCCGTCCAGCAACCGCTTCAGCGCCGGTGGGTTCCCCTTGCTGGTTCCCGTGACGTCGACCTTCTGGCCGACCTCCAGGACGTCACCGAGCGACAGGACCTGGCCCATGGTGTACCCGCTGACGTCGTCGAGCCGGAACTCGCGGAGCAGCTTGGCCGGCGCGATGCCGCCCTTGGCGTAGTGGCCCTTCATCGCCTTCGTGACCCGGTTCTCCTTCTGGGAGTAGAAGCCGATCTGGATGGCGTTGTAGCCGTCGGTCTCGACCGTCTTGATCTGGGTGACGGTGCAGGGACCGGCCTCGATGACGGTGCAGGGGACGATGTTCCCATCGTCATCGAAGTACTGGGTCATGCCCAGCTTCTTGCCGAGAAGGCCAGGATTCGTGTTCATGGTTCGCGCCTCGCGCATTGGACGACGGCTTCAGTACCGCCCTCATACGACGGCGCGGAACTATCTCAAGTGCGCGAGGGGAGCAAATCGGGCCGGCCTATCTCCTGGAGCTGACCGGCCTGCCCCTGATCGGGCTGTCCCTCCGCGACTGCCAGCTCATCCGCGGCACCGGCCTCAGCGCCCTGGCGGGCTCCCCCTTGCAGCACCTGGACCTGTCGGGGACCAGCCTGATCCACACCTCACTGGCCGCGCTGTCCGAGCTGCCCTTGCACCACCTGGACCTGTCCCGCACACCGCTGATCCCGCTGGACGCGCTGCGCCAGGCGCTCGAGGCGCGCGGCGACGACATGGTCGCCCGCATGGTCATCGGCGAGGTCTGGCAGGAGCGCTACACCTTCCGCTGGGACGAGGGCTACGGCGAGTTCTGGGTCGAGGACCTGGAGCCCCCCGAGATGGACGACCCGGATCAGCCCATCCCGGCGCTGTCCGAGGAGGACCTGGTCGCCGTCGAGCTGGACGACCACGAGCGCTGGTCGTCCCTGCGCGGCGCGGCCGAGCTCTACGACCTGGACCTGAGCGAGCTGCAGGTCGAGCTGTCTGGCTTCTCCTGGCTGCCCCGCGGGCTGCGCGTGCTCGAGCTGGCCGAGACCCCCTTCGGCGACCGCGAAGCCCAGGTGCTGCGCGAGCTGCGCGAGCTGCGCGTGCTGGGCCTGGCCGGCACCGCGATCCAGGACCTCAGCGTCCTGGCCGAGCTGCGGCAGCTGAAGGCCCTGGATCTGTCGGGAACCACCTTCCAGGACCTGCTGGCCCTGGTCGACCTGCCCGAGCTGCGGGGCCTGCGCCTCGGTCACCTGCGCCTGGACGGCCTCCAGAGCTCGGCCCTGGCCTCGATGGCCGTGCTCGAGAGCCTGGCCATCCACGACTCGGTGCTCCTGGAGGCGACCCTGCTGGGCGTCGCCGTGCTGCCCACCCTGCGCCAGCTGTCGCTGTACCGCTGCGAGCTCGAGAACGCCGCGCTCTTCGCGCTGGGCGGCAGCGTGCTCGAGGAGCTGGATCTGTCCAGGTGCCGCCTGGGCGTGGACCGCCTGGGCCTGGGCGACCTGCACAACCTGCGGCTGCTGCGGCTCTCGAACACGGACCTGGAGCTGCCCGACCTGGACCGCCTGCGCGCGCTCCAGAGCCTCGAGGTGCTCAGCCTGGGCTTCGTGGACCTGCCGCGCGAGGCGCTCGAGGCCCTGGCCAGCGACCTGCCCGAGGTGACGGTGGAGCTGGCATTCCGAGAGGACGCCGAGGCCTGACCCCGGCCCTCTCTCGTCAGGGCAGGACCTCGCCCCGCTGGATCAGTCCGCCTGCGCCCGTGGCCCACTCGGTGGTGGCGTTGTCTGAGCCCACGCGGAAGACCCCGCGGCTGACGCTGAAGAACAGCACCTCGTCGCTGCCCGCGTCATAGCCACAGTCGATGACGTCCGTGATCGCGCCCTGAGCCAGCCGCTCCGGCGTGCTGTCCCCGGACTTGAGCTGCCCCACCGACCAGGTCCCGCCCCCCTCGGAGCAGAGCCAGACCTCGCCCTCCCGCAGGTAGGCGCCGACCGAGCGCGCGTCGATGCTGTCGTAGTTGGCCACGCTCATCGTCACGCTGCCGCTCTCGTAGTGCAGCAGGCTGGGGCTGCCGCTGCCCCGGTCGATGATGTAGACGCCGTCCCCCTTGTCCGGGATCAGCTGCAGCGCCTGGGTCAGCTCGCTGCTCAGAGGCTCGGTCGCGCCCGAGCTCAGCGACAGCCGCACCAGGTTCGTGCCGTCCGTGGCGTAGAGCCAGCTGCCGTTGATCGCCAGGTCCACGGCCACGCCGCCGAGCGGTCCCAGGCTCTGAGGGCACGAGGAGCCGATCTTGTAGAGGTCGCCGTCGCCGTTGCTGGCCACGTAGGCGACCTGTCCCGCCTCGTCCCAGGCCACCGGGCCGAAGACCGCGCCCGCCTGCCCGTAGCTGAAGCTCTCTGCGCCCTGCTGGTCCAGCACCCGCACGAGCCAGTCGCTGCTGCCGCGCACCGACATCACCAGCCCGGCCGTGGGGTCGCCCACGACGTCGGTGTCCGTGTCCGTGTCGGTGTCCGTGTCCGAGTCGGCGTCCGAGTCGGCGTCCGAGTCGGTGTCCGTGTCGGCCTCCGCC
>CALGIB010000781.1 GCA_937915955.1 uncultured Pseudomonadota bacterium | reverse complement strand
ACCGTCGCCAAGGAGATCGAGCTCGAGGACAAGTTCGAGAACATGGGCGCGCAGATGGTGAAGGAGGTCGCCTCCAAGACCTCTGACGTCGCCGGCGACGGCACCACCACCGCCACGGTGCTGGCACAGGCCATCTACCGGACCGGCGCCAAGCTCGTCGCGGCGGGTCACAACCCCATGGAGCTCAAGCGCGGCATCGACAAGGCTGTCCTCGTCGTCACGCAGGGCCTCCAGGACCTCAGCCGTCCCACCCGCGACACGACCGAGATCGCGCAGGTCGGCACCGTCTCCGCCAACGGCGACGAGTCCATCGGCGCGATCATCGCCACGGCGATGGAGAAGGTCGGCAAGGAGGGTGTCATCACGGTCGAGGAGAACAAGACCGCCGACACCGAGCTGAAGACCGTCGACGGCATGCAGTTCGACCGCGGCTACCTCAGCCCCTACTTCGTGACCGACTCCGAGCGCATGGAGGTCGTCCTCGAGGAGCCCTACATCCTGCTCCATGAGAAGAAGATCAGCAGCATGCGCGAGCTGCTGAAGCTGCTCGAGAAGGTGCACCAGACCGGCAAGCCCGTCCTGGTCATCGCCGAGGACGTCGAGGGCGAGGCCCTGGCCACCCTGGTCGTGAACAAGCTGCGCGGGACCCTGCAGGTCGCGGCCGTGAAGGCCCCTGGCTTCGGTGACCGCCGCAAGCAGATGCTGGGCGACATCGCCACGCTGACCGGCGGCAAGCTCATCGCCGAGGAGCTGGGCATCAAGCTCGAGAACCTGGAGCTGACCGACCTGGGCTCGGCCAAGCGCATCGTCATCACCAAGGACAACACCACGATCGTCGACGGCGCTGGCACCAAGGAGGACCTGACCGCTCGCATGGGCCAGATCCGCAAGCAGATCGAGAACACCACCTCGGACTACGACCGCGAGAAGCTCCAGGAGCGTCTGGCCAAGCTGTCCGGCGGTGTCGCCATCATCAAGGTCGGTGCTGCCACCGAGATCGAGATGAAGGAGAAGAAGGCTCGGGTCGAGGACGCGCTGCACGCGACGAAGGCCGCTGTGCAGGAGGGCATCCTGCCCGGCGGTGGTGTGGCCTACATCCGCGCCGGCGCGGGCCTGGCGGACCTCCACCTCGAGGGCGAGCAGCGCTTCGGCGTCGAGATCATCAAGAAGGCCATCGAGGCGCCCCTGCGCCAGATCGTCAGCAACGCTGGCGGCGAGCCCAGCATCGTCCTGCAGCGCGTGCGCGAGAGCAGCGGCAACCACGGCTACAACGCCCGGTACGACCGCTACGAGGACCTGGTCGAGGCCGGCGTCATCGACCCCACGAAGGTGACGCGCTGCGCTCTGCAGAACGCCGCCTCGGTGGCTGGCCTGCTCCTCACGACCGAGGCGATGGTCGCCGAGGACGACGACGACGACGCGGGCGACGCCCACGCCCACTGAGCCTTCGGGCTCCGAATCAGGGACCCTCGCTGGCTTGGGCCGGCGGGGGTCTTCTGCTCTGGCTCAGTCGAACCAGACCCGGGCGCCGATACCGGCGTCGGCTCCGAAGGTGGTCGTGGGGTAGACGTCCATGGTCGGCGCGATCTCGAGGAAGCCGTCGATGGGCACCTTGTCCGGCACCACGCTGAGCACGATGGGCAGGCGCAGCGCGACGACCGCGGCCCCCTGTCCCTGGCTGGTGGAGCTGGCGAACTTCAGACCGCCACCCACCGCGACGGGGAAGGCGATGCTCTCGGCGTTGGGGTCCCGGATCTCGACCAGGGTGTATTGGAAGTCGGCGTGGACCTCGAAGCTGTTGGTCGGGATGCTCCACGCCAGCGCGCCGTCGATCGACCGCTTCTCGTCGGGTCGCCAGCCGCCAGAGATGCCGGTGGGGTCGCCCAGGATGAGGCCGATGCCCAGGCCTCGCGGCGACTCGGCCAGCGCGACGCTGCGCACCTTCTTGACCGCCTCGGTCTTGGGCACCTCGAAGGGCTGCTCTTCGGCCGGGGCGGAGCTGACCTTGGGCTCAGGGGCGGGCTCGGGCTCAGGGGCGGGCTCGGGCTCAGCGGCGGGCTCGGGCTCAGCGGAGAGCTCGACCTCATGGGCAGGCTCGGGCTCTGTCGGCCCCGAGGCGGCCTCTGTCACGGGCTCCGCCTCGCTCGCGGGCGTGGCCAGGGGCGGCTCGCCCTCGGCCGTCTCCGCGGTGGTCGGAGCGTCCTGGGGCTCGTCTTGAGCCAGGGCCATCGAGAGGGTCATCAGCAGCATCCGGCGAGGCTACCCCAGCGCGTTCACTGCCAGTGTTCCAGCAGCTGTTCTTCCCCGTAGACCACCAGGTGGCGTCGCAGGACCTCTTCCAGCGCGGGGTCTCGTAGGAAGCCGGTCCACGTAGGATCCTGCGTGACGGTGGCGAAGCGGAAGCCTCGATGCACGGCCTCGCGCAGGTGCTCGTCGAAGCCGATCGGGTCCCCTCGGCGACCCGCCAGCTCAGCCAGCCGGAAGGGCCCGGCCCAGCCGTTGGGGTGGTCCTCGCTCCCGGCGCTGGCGTGCTGGAAGGCCTCTTCGGCCAGCGCGAGCTCACCCCGGGCGAGCTCCAGCTCACCCAGGTCGTACCAGGCGTAGAACAGGCTAGGGTCCTGCTCGACGGCTTGGCGCAGGCGACGCTCGGCCTCCTTGTCCTCGCCGAGCAGCCGCAGGGCCAGGCCCTCTTCGTAGACCAGCCGCGGATCGTCCTCGACCTGGTCCCGGAATGCACGGATCAGCTCCAGCGCCTGGGGCGCGTGGCCCTCGGCGAGCAGCTGATCGGCGGTGGCCTCGACCTGGGCCAGCACCTGGTCCCGGTAGTCCGGCGGAGGCAGCTCCGCGTGGACCAGGCTCAGCAGCACCAGCATCACCGCCGGCGACGTCGCAGCAGCGCGCCCAGGCCCAGCAGCAGGGCCCCCAGGCCCGCGCCGCCGGGGCTGCTCGAAGAGCACCCACTGCAGCTGCCGCGGAGCTGCACGCCGCCAGGGCCGATCGAGTCGGGGTCGGCGGTGTCGTCCACGCCGGGCTCGCCCGAGTCGCCGTAGGTCACGGCGTACACGCAGACGTCATCCAGGGTCCAGCCACCGAACTCGAGGCCACCGTCGGACTCGATCTCCCAGCCCAGCGTCAGCGCGCCGTCGCGGTCGAGGTCTGAGGTGGCCAGCGTGTGCAAGGCCCAGACGTCGTCCTGGTGGTGCTCGTCGCCGATGCTTCGGCCGCTCTCGTGGTTGCTCCACGCCTGCTCGCCGTCGATCAGCACGCGGGCCCGATCGTAGTAGCCGTCCTCGACGTTGAGCCAGCGCTGGAATTGCACGACCAGCTCGGCGTCCGCGTAGTCGCCCAGGTCGATGGCGGGGCTGGACAGGCGGTTGACCTTCTCCGACTGGTAGGCGCCGTTCCACTGCTGCTGGCCGATCATCTGCCCCAGGTCGTTGGCCCAGACGTTGTCGCCGCTGGCGGCGAAGGCGGGGTCGCCCTCGAGGCCCGCGGGGGTGCCCCACTGCCAGTCGTCGGCGCCCTCCGACTCGGAGCCGGAGAGCAGCTCGTGGGTGTAGCCGCCGTCGTCGGCCTCGAAGTCCTCGCAGTAGATCTCGGTCAGCTCACCGACCCAGAAGCTGTGCGGGTTGATCTCGGCGCCGGCGGGGGCGTAGGCGGCGTCGCCCTCGGTGTCGTAGGCGGCCAGGTAGTAGTGCACGAGGGTGCCGGGCTCCTGCTCCGGGATGCTGCCCTCCATGCCCTCGTCGCCGAGGCGCTCCAGCTCCACGCTCTGCCAGGACCCGCCGCCGTCCACGCTGTAGAACAGCTCGGCCGCGGCCAGCGTGAAGTCGATGCAGTCGCCGGCCAGGTTGGTGACGTCGGCGCGGATCGCGTAGTCGCCGCTGTTCGGGAGCTGGTTCTGCGTCGGGCTGTGGCCGACGTAGAACAGGGTGCCGCCGCTGGACCCGCCCGGACCCAGTCCGTGGGGACCGAAGGCCTCAAGCAGCGAGCAGGTGTGCGGCGTGCCGTTGCTCAGGTCGCCGTCGTCGTCGTCACCCAGCACGTAGGCGTCGTAGGACTCCTCGATGGTCGGACCGACCTCGAGCGCGTCGGCCAGGACCTGGCTGGCGATGGTGTAGGCCGCCTCCTGGTCGACCTCCTCCTGGAGCAGCAGCCACCAGTCGTAGGCGGCGCCGGCGTAGATCAGGCCGTCCGCGTGGACCTCGCCGGTGACGTCGTCCGGGTAGATCCTGTCGGTGTCGACGCGGCGGATGCCGCTGCCGTTGGTGCCGAAGTAGGGCGCCATGACGGGGTCGCCCGTCTGCAGGACGGCGATGGTGTCGCCGATGCCTTCGCCCATAGAGCCGTCCCAGACCCCCGCGCGCAGGCTGTCGCCGTGGAAGCCGTGTCCCCACTCGTGGTAGTTCACGTCCGCGATGCGGGCGGTGGAGTTGCAGTGCCCC
>CALGIB010000780.1 GCA_937915955.1 uncultured Pseudomonadota bacterium | reverse complement strand
GCTGGCGCGGGGCCTGGTCGCCGGCCCCTACGTGCTGGCGGGCGCGGCCAAGCTGGCCACGGACGGGGCGGGCTGGATGAGCGGAGACGGCCTGGCCCTGGTGCTGATCGAGCACGCCTCGGGGCCCCTGGCCCAGCTGCGGCTGGCGGTGGCGCTCTCGCCGAGGCTCTGCGCGGCGATGGCCGGCGGCACCGTCCTGGTGGAGCTGCTCGGCCCGGCATTGCTGCTGCCGGCCACCCGCAAGCCCTGGATCGTCCTGGCGATCTCCATGCACGCCGGAATCGCCCTGCTCATGGGCTACGTCTACGCGGACTGGGTGCTGGCGCTGGTCGCGCTCAGCGGCGCCGGCCTCACTGCAGCTCCGCGCTCCAGAGACCCTGGCCCGACCTGATCCTCAGGAGCTCCGGCTGACGGTCCTGGTCCTGGTCGCCCAGCGACGCCGTGCTGGCCATCGCGGGCGCCGGGGACGGCGAGGGCGAGGCCTCGCGGTCGTCTTCGCCACAGGCCAGGAAGGAGGAGCAGCGCGACGCGATCCTAGTGGGTCGGGGCCGTCGAGCCGGCCTCAGGCCGCTGTCACGCGGGCACGATGCACAGCCCGGATGGCCCAGGGCCGGCCCAGCAGCGGGGGCTGCTCGAGCCAACGCGCCCCCTGGTCGCCCTGCTGCTCAAGCTCCTCGAGGTAGCGCAGCTCCTCGTCGAGCCACTCCTCGCGCCGCTCCATGCGCTCGAGCTCACGGTCGAGGTCCTCGTCGAGGGCGCGGGGGCCGTCCGGCTCGAGCTCGTTCAGAGCCTGCACGTTCATGCCGGCCTGCAGCGCCCCGAGCATGGGGACGCCGAAGGTGCTGCCGTACTGACCGGCCCAGGTGGGATGCTCGGGCACGTCGCTTCGGAGGGCCAGGCCCGAGAGCCAGGGCCCGACCGAGAGCCCATAGACGCCCGCGACGCCCAGGGTCAGGCCCATGTAGAGCGGGACCTCCCGGTCGGGCTCGGGGCCAGCGACGCCGCCGATGAACAGCGCGGTCCCCGTCAGGATCAAGGCGCCGGAGGCCGCCACCACCCGCCTGCCCGCCCGGTAGAGGCCAGGCCTGCTGAGGTCGTCGATCTCGCCGGCCTGGGACAGTCCGGCACCCAGCAAGACGGCGAGCATCATGAGGGGTCGAGCAGCTCGAACAGCACGTCCTGGATGAAGTCGGTGGTGCCGGTGTTCCAGTCCATGTTGATCATCACGACCGCCGCGTCGCCCGTCACCGGGTCCAGGTAGATCGCGGTGGCCGCGCCCTGGTCCGCCCCCGCGTGCGCCCAGTAGGGCCCGTCCTGGTACCAGAAGAAGCCCTGCGTACTGTCGGCCTCGGTGAGCGAGGACAGGGCCAGCTCTCGGGTCTGGGCGCCGACCAGATCGTCGTTGAGCCAGGCCGCGGCGAAGGCGCCCATGTCGCGAGCGCTGGCTCGGAGCTGCCCGTCGGGCCAGTCCGGGTAGCCGTAGTGACCGTAGGGCTCGAAGTCGTCGCCGCCGGCTCGCTTCCAGTAGGGCATGGCCACCTCGTCGGCGTCGAAGTCGGCCAGGTGCCAGCCGGTGTGGGTCATGCCCAGCGGCTCGAAGATGCGGGCCTCGCAGTGCTCGTCCAGGGGCACGGCCACCCGCTCGGGCAGGTAGCCGGCCAGCGCGGCGCCCACGTAGCTGTAGTCGTAGACCAGCCCCGGCTGCTCATCGAGGAAGTTGACGTCCGCGTCGTAGTGCTCTCCCCCGGCCACCAGGTAGTCCTCCAGGAAGTCACCGAGCGGCACCGGGCTGTCCCCCTCGACGTAGAGCGCGGCCAGCGCCTCGCCGTTGTCGAGCAGGCCGCTGGTGTGGGTCGCGAGGTGGCGCAGCAGGATCTGCTCGCCCTCGACCTTGGGGTTGTCCAGCTCGAAGGGCAGCAGCGGCGCGATCGGCTCGTCCAGTGTCAGCGCTCCGTCCTCGATCAGCTGCAGCAGCGCGGTGCCGGTGACGGTCTTGCTGACCCCCGCCTGCAGGAAGGGCGTGTCCGGGGTGACCGGCGTGCCGAGCTCGAGGTTGGCCGTGCCCCAGGCGCCGACCCAGACCAGCTCCCCGCCGCGGACCAGCGCGGCGGCGGCCCCCGGCGCGCTGACCCTCGAGGCCCGATCGTTGAACCAGGCGTCGAGCTGATCCTCGACGACGGAGGGGTCGGAGTCCAGCGAGTCCGTTCCGGGCGCCTCAGAGGGTTCGCCCGTGCAGGCGAGCGTCAGCATCCACATGCGCCCAGCCTGCCACGGCCAGCTACCCTCCGCGCATGCTCGCCCTCAGCTTGTTGGCTCCGGCCCTCGCGGCCCCCGACCTCACCGTCCAGGTGGATCCCCTGACCGCCCTGCTCGGCTTCGCGCGTGTGCAGGTCGAGACCGCGCTCTCGGGGGCCCTGGGCGTCAGCGGGTTCCGCTACGAGGTCGGCGACTACGGGGTTCGGGGGCCGCTGCCGGCGGCTCATGCGGCCCTGGGGTTCAGGCTCCAAGGCGAGCAAGACGCGGGCCCAGGCCTGGTGTGCAGCCCCCGCGACGAGCGGATAGCACCAGCCCATGCTCAACATCCTGCTCTTCGGCCTCACCGCCTGCTTCGGCCCCGAGTGCAGCGCCGACGGCGACTGCGCCGAGACCCAGATCTGTGACGACGTGCTCGACGAGTGCGTCTCCGGCTGCCGCACCGACGAGGGCTGTCCCACCGAGTACATCTGCGACGACGTGCTCGACGAGTGCATCTACGGCTGCCGAACCGACGACGACTGCGACGACGACGAGGAGTGCGACGAGGCCACGGACGAGTGCCGCGCCAAGGACGCCAACGCCGGCAACTGAGGCCCGCAGGGGGGGCTTGAGGACAGGCGAGTGGGGCGCTCAGCGCGACAAGGGGGCCGGGGAGGGATACCCGCCGACCCCGCCCAAGGACCTGTCATGACCACCCGCTTCGAGGATCTCGGCCTGGACGACCTTCTGGTCTCCAACCTCGGGGCCCTGGGCTTCGAGACCCCCACGCCCATCCAGGTACGCGCGATCCCGCCGATGCTCGAGGGCCGCGACGTCCTGGGCAAGGCCGGCACCGGCACCGGCAAGACGGCCGCCTTCGGCCTGCCGATCCTCAGCAACATCAAGCGAGGCGGCGGCACCCAGGCCCTGATCCTGGCCCCCACCCGTGAGCTGGCGATGCAGGTGGGCCGCGCTCTGGACGAGCTGCGCGGCAAGAAGCAGGTGCGCGTGCTGACGGTCTACGGCGGCGCGCCCTTCGGCCCGCAGCTGCAGGGCCTCCGCCAGGGCGTCGAGGTGGTCGTCGGCACCCCCGGCCGCACCCTGGACCACATCGAGCGCGGCACGCTGAACCTGGACAACCTCAAGGTCTTCGTCCTGGACGAGGCCGACGAGATGCTGGACATGGGCTTCCAGGACGAGCTCGAGGCCATCCTGGCCGCCGCCCCCAAGGAGCGCCAGACGGCCCTGTTCTCGGCCACCTTCCCGCCCCGCCTGGCCAAGGTGATCGGGGACTCGCTCAACAACCCCGTCCGGGTCGAGGTTGGCATCGAGGAGCGCGAAGGCGAGATCACCGAGAAGGTCTACGTCGT
>CALGIB010000779.1 GCA_937915955.1 uncultured Pseudomonadota bacterium | reverse complement strand
GTGCACCTACCGGGGGTCTCGGGTGCCCATGATGGGCCACCTCGCGGTGACCGGGCTCCACACTGAACGTGGGTCGTCCTGGGCGGAGCGCAACCACCAATTCGCCCGGTACGCTCGCAGACATGACGCCGACCCACTTCGCCTACCGCATCACTGTCGAGCACGGCACCGAGACCCTTGAGTACATCGGCGTGGGCACCAACTTGCTCGACGCGACCGCGCGTGCAGCGCACCGCCTGGAAGCCCTGAGCGGCCCAGAGGCAAGCCTGATCGCCATCTCGCGGTCGGGCCTGCCCTGGTGCGCGGGACGCTCCCAGAGCTTCCTCCGCGGCCTCCCGCCACGCTGACGACGAAGCCCCCACCGCCGGCGACGAAGCCCTCGCGGATGGGCGCCCCAGCGGTCAGTACGGCGAAGACGGCGAAGATTCCCAGGACCGCGAAGGCCATGAAGACCGCGAAGCCAACGGGGACGACTCGCGTCGAGCAGCTTGTTGCCCTGCTTCAGGAGCGTGGCGGCCAGGCGCATCTGGAGCAGATCGCCCTCGTGCTGGACACCGGGAAGCAGAACGCCCAGAACGTGATCGCAGCGGGGGTGAAGCAGGGCCTCGTCCGCCGACTGGGCCAGCGAACGGGCGAGGTCGCCCTGGTGGTGCAGTCCGAGGCCCCGTCGCCGCAACCGGCGGAGCCCCAGGTGGCCAGCAGGGGGAGGTCGGGCACCACCCGTGCCGAGCAGGTCGTCGCCTTCCTGCGTGAGCACGATGGAGAGGCGCACATCACCGAGATCGCGGAGGCGCTCGGGACCAGCGCCTTGAACGCGCGGAACTGCATCGCGGGAGCCGTGAAGCAGGGGCTCGTGCAGCGGGTGGGCTCCCGGACTGGACGCGTCGCGCTGGCCACCAGTGGGGACGAGCAGGAGGAGGCCCGGCCGTCCGTGCGGCCCGAGGACCTCGAAGGGTTTCAGCGGCAGGTCAACGACGCGCTTCGTGAAGTCGGGAGGCCAGTCACGGCGAAGGAGATCGCCAGCCGACTGGGCGGCAGACCGCGGGAGGCTGGGAATGCGCTGAAGGTCTTGGTCGACGTGGGGCTGGCGCGGCGTGATGGGGATGAGCGGCCTGCGAAGTACGAGATCGCGTAGGGCAGTGGAGCTAGGCTCACGACCGTCATGCTCAAACTCTCGGACCACCTGCCACCGCCCGAAGACCTCCTCGACCTGGAGCCTGAGCAGATCGCTGGGGGGTTGATGGGCTACCTCAATGCGGCCGCTGACGCCCACGAACAGAGCCGTTCACCCAGGTCCCAACCGGCTCCGAAGGTCTTCCACCGGGGCAACTTCAGCCGTGACGATGGGGTTGTGGAATACGCTGGGCGTGACTGGTACGGGGAGGTTCCGATCGCTCTGATGGAGGCGTGGACGTGGTCCCAGTCGGAAGGGCTTCTCGTCCCTGCGCCCCACCACGACGCCGACTGGATGGTCCTCTCCCGTCGAGGGCGGAAGGTCCGAAACGCTGCGTCCCTGCGGGGCCTCCGTCGAGTCGACCTACTCCTTCGCGGTTCGTTGGACCCGAGGGTTGCGCAGAAGGTCTGGCCGAGCTTCCTCGCGGGCGACTACGACACAGCCGTGTTCCAGGCTTTCCGGGAGGTCGAGATCGCTGTGCGTGCTGCCGGGGGCTTCGGTCCCGGCACGGTCGGCAGACCCCTCATGCGAGCCGCATTCCACAACGAGACAGGCCCGCTGACAGACCTGGAGGCGGAAGGCGGCGAGCGTGAGGCGCTGCGAATGCTGTTCGACGGGGCGATCGGGGTTTTCAAGAACCCCGGAAGCCACCGGGAGGTCAACTATGACTCCGCCGTCGAGGCGGCCGAAGCCATCGGGCTCGCAAGCCTACTGCTACGAGTGGTTGAGCGCCGATCGTCACAGGAGTAGCTGACCCCTTCGATGCTGGCACCCAGATGCGCTGGCCCGCTGTGACCCCAAGGAGGCTCTGGTGACTGACCATCACGTCGTGATCAGACTTGACCAACTCCTCCCGGCCTACGGGCTCGGGCTCGGCCGGGTGGTCACGCTGGTCCAGCACGGCATGGGCTCGGTAGCAGAGGTCGAGTCCCTGCCGGAGCCACTCCGCCCGTCAGGTATGGAGTTCCACCTTCCCAGCCCGATCAAGACCGCCCCGCAGCTTCAGAAGGAGTTCGAGACCTGGGTCGTTGGCAACGGGCTGCAGGAGATGGTCGATCTGCTGAACCGCCTGCTTGAAGACGCCCGGATCGTGCTTGCTGCCCTGCTGTGCTCGTCGGGGGGACGGCGCATTCCGGTTGAAGAGTGGGACGCAGCGGTCGAGCGCCCGAAGAAGGGCTTCCACCGCGCCGGACTACCTCAGAAGTTGGAGTACCTAGAAGCGCATTTCGGCCCGGACGTGCTCCCCGATTCGACGGAGGCGGTGCTCTCGCTGAACCGCGTCCGCAACTGTCTCGTCCACCGTGGTGGCATCGTGGGAGAGCGAGAACTGGACGGGACGGACGTCCTCCGGGTTCACTGGTATCGCCTCCACCTTGTTATCGAGGACCGAGAGGGTTCTCGGAGAGACCGAGAGGTCCCGGCCGCGTTCCCAGCGGGCTCAACGCTCAAGGTCAGCAGCAGCGAGGTCGCACGTACTTTCTACCTCGGAGAACCGATCGAGGTCAGGGCGGAGGACTTCGAGGGATTCGCATGGACCTTCAGCCAGTTCGGAACTGTTCTGGCCGCGAACGTCCGGGCCTTCGGAGACCGGATGAACGTCCCCGACCGCGAGCCGGGCCTGAACACGGTGGAGCAGGGCGGCCCCGTAGGGCTCAAGACCGAGGGTGAAGAGCCTCCGTGATCGCTGCCCGCGACGCCCCTCCTCTCTCGTCGGAGCAGCCCTGCTCGGGTAGGTCCTGTCCTCCAGCATCCTCGCCCACCGCCGCGCCCGCTGGCAGCCCTCAGGACCCAGCGACCGCCTTTGCCGCCTTCCACGCCTTGTACTCAGCCCGCATGCAGTGGCCGCATGGCCGGTAGCCAGACGCCACAGCGGTCTCCTCGTCTTTGAAGAAGACCCGGTGTTTCTGGTAGGTGACGCCTGCCTTCACGGCGTTGACAGCGGACCAGCAGTCCAGCCGACCGTAGATCCTCGCCTGACCGTTTCCACCGAGCTTGCCGCGGGTCGGGGACTCGCAGGGACCATCCTTGCCGAGCAGTTTGTAGGAGACCTGAATGACGACACCGCCGGACCGCGCTTCTTCGGCGCGACACCGCCGGCCCTTCACGTAGCAGATGGGCTCGCAGTCAGGGCCTTGCAGCCAGTCAGCGGAGCCCTCGATTTGAGACTGGATGCCTCCACTGGCGTCGACATTGGTGTAGGAGATTCGCTTCCCGTCGCGGTTGACCGGCGGAGCCTCCTCCAGGCAGTTCCTGCACACGTAGCTGGGATAGCGGGCCTGGGCGGAGACTGCCCTCCCGCAAATGGGGCACTGCTGTTCTTGTGGCAAGGGGCCTCCGAGGAGCGATTTCGTTGACAGGACCGAGTCGCGGTCCTCATCCCGTCATCGCGGATCGATGCCGATGACGTACACCGGCGTACGCTACCTGTGGGGCGCGCGGCAGGCGTCCAACCATGAGGCGATGGCGCTGGGGGATTCATGAGTTTCAGCGAGGAAATCGGGGCCGCCTACGGCGCGGAGCCGCACAACATCCTGCCTTTCATCGGAGACGGTTTCGAGCGACGGCGTGCAGGCGACCTTCGCGTGGCTGTCGTCGGGCTCAACGCGTACTTCTCCGAGCGGCACTGGCCCCCGGACCCCGTCACGGCCCCGGCGGACTGGACTCGCCGGTTCCGCGAAGGTGACGGCCGCTACTTCACCTCGGCGCGCAAGCTGGTTGCGGAGGTTGCCGCGGCCATCGGCCCTGCCGTTGGTGGCTCGCCGCGCTCCGAGGGCCTCTCCTTCGACTTTCCGAGCACTGTCTACGCGACCAACGCGGTGAAGGTCTGGGTACGGGCTGGCAAACGCTCCTCGTCCGTGAACGACAAGATGCTCGTGGACGGCGAAGTCATCTGGCGCAAGGAACTGGCGCTGATGGCCGAGCACGATGTCCTTCCCCACCTGATCGTCGTACTTGCTCAACGGTTCTGGGGGGCTGGCTGCAGGACGTTCCGAACTCCGCCTCCAGGGCTGCAGGTCCATGAGCATGTCTCCACTGGCAGCGCCGGCTTCGAGCGCTCCACCTGCTGGCACTTCGTCAACCGCTACGTCGTCCAGGGTCAGGGCGACCCACAGCCGCTCGTTCTTCTCCGGCTCTACCACCCCTCCGCCCCGAAGAAGCGCGATCAAGACGGCTTGGCCCGCGGGACGGTTCGCTGGCTCGCGGCCCAGCCAGACTTCAGGGCAGTGGTGGGGTTGCCGTAGGCCCGGTCCTCGACCTCCATCAGGAGAGCGCAGGGGCATGAGGCTCGTCTCGGGTGGTAGCGTCGTCTCCTCGGGAGGGGTCATGTCTCCGAAGCAGCTACCGCAGATCCTGTTGCTCCTGGCAGCCCTCCTCGCCGCATGCCCAGGCGTCGACAACCCCGACTTCGACGGTGACGGAAGTCTCGATCAGGACGACTGCGCCCCCGAGGACCCGGACATCCATCCGAACGCGGTGGACCCGTACGGGAACGGTGTGGACGAGAACTGCGACGGCGTCGATGGCACTGACATGGACGGAGACGGGTGGGCCGTCCAGGGCGGCGACTGCGACGATCTCAACTC
>CALGIB010000778.1 GCA_937915955.1 uncultured Pseudomonadota bacterium | reverse complement strand
CCGTCGGGTCGCCACGCCGGGTGGTGGCACTCGCCCACTGCGTCGAGCACGCGCAGGTCATGGCCCATCACCGCAGGGGTGGCCCCCACACGACCCGGCTCCGAGCGCTGCGCCACGAGCACGCCGCCGAGCACGTCCGGATCCGAGAAGCAGACGCTGGCGCCCGGCCCGCCGCCAAACAGCAGCTCGGGGGTCCCGCCCTTGGCCCCAACGCTGTAGATGCTGGGGTCCTGCTCGCGGGGCTTGAGCTCCTCGTTGAAGTGTCGGCTGAACACGATCAGGTCTTCGCTCAGCCAGGTGGGCCACTGGGGACCGCGCTCCCGGGGCGCCCGCTGCACGACCGTGGTCCTCTCGCCGCTGCCCAGGTCCTGCACGACGACGCGCTCGGACTTGCTGCCCAGCCGCTCGAGGTAGACCACACTGCCGCCGGAGGGGCTGGCCTGCGCCTCGATGATGCCCAGCCCGCCCTCGGCCGCCCGCAGGAGGTGAGCCTGGGGCGCCTCGCCCAGCTCGAGCAGGTACAGCGAGCAGGTCCCCGCCGACCTCGGGGTGCAGCCCGGACCAGCGGACACCAGCAGGCGCGCGGGGGCCTCGCCAGCGCTGGCGCGACCGAGACAAGCCAAGAAGCCCAGGAGCAACATCGGGCACAGCTTACGGCGCGTTAGCTAGGCCCGATGCGCCTCCTCGCCGTGTTGACCTCCTGGCTGGCCTGCGTGCCTCGCTTCCCCATGGGGATGTGGGTGCACGACGCGCTGGGGCCTCGCCCCGAAAAGACCCTCGTGATCTACGAGTTCGAGGGCTGCCCCTTCTGCCGCAAGGTGCGCGAGGCGCTGACCATGCTGGATCTCGACGCCGAGATCCGTCCCTGCCCCAAGGGCGGCCCCGGCTTCCGTCAGGAGCTGATCCAGCGCGGCGGAAAGGCTCAGTTTCCCTACGTGATCGACGACAACCAGGGTGTGGAGCTGTACGAATCCGACGACATCATCGAGCACCTGTACAAGCACTACGGGGCCGGCTCGCCTCCCCTGCTCCTGCGCCTGGGCCCGCTGACGGCCCTGGCCTCGTCCCTGGCCAGCCTCTGGCGACCCGGGCGGGGCTCGCTCTACCGGGCCTCGAGAACGCCGGCCAGGCCGCTGGAGCTCTACAGCTTCGAGATCAGCCCCTACTGCCGGCTGGCCCGAGAGGCGCTGACCGAGCTGGAGCTGCCCTACCTGCTGCACAACGTGGGCAAGGACAGCGCCGGGCGGGCGGCCTTCCTGCAGCGCTCGGGCCGCATGATGGTGCCCTACCTCGTGGACCCGAACACCGGGACCGAGATGCACGAGAGCGCCGACATCGTCGCCTACCTGCAGCGCACGTATGGGAGCGCCGCTTGAGGTCCGGCTCCGCTGGCTTCGACACCGTGGTGGCCTTGTGGCACCACCGCACCCACGCCACCCCCGACGCGGACGGCTTCTACGGCCGCCGGGACGGCAGCTGGACCACCCTGAGCTGGGGCGTGGCCGGCCAGCGCTCCAGGGCCATCGCCTGCGGGCTGCTCAGCCTGGACCTGGAGACCGGTCAGCGCTGCGCCATCGCCTGCAGCACGCGGCCCGAGTGGATCCTGGCGGACATGGGCATCCTCTGCGCGGGCGGCGCCACCAGCACGATCTACCCCTCGGCGACCTTGAGCGAGTGGCAGCACGTCCTGTCCGACTCGGGGGCCCGGGTCTGCTTCGTCGAGACCAAGGACCAGGCGGACCGCTTGCTGGATCTGGAGCTGCCCGAGCTTCAGCACATCGTGGTCATCGACGGTCGCGTCGGGCGTCACGAGCGCATCCGCAGCCTGGAGCAGCTGGAGCGCGAGGGGCGGGCCTGGGACGCCGACCACCCCAGCGAGTATGACGCGCGCGCGGACGGGGTCAGCCCCCAGGACGTCGCGACCCTCATCTACACCTCAGGCACCACCGGCATGCCCAAGGGCGTGGTGCTGACCCACGACAACTGGGTCTTCGAGGGCGAGGCCATGGAGAAGCTCGGCTTCATGCTGGCCCACGACACCCACTTCCTCTGGCTGCCCCTGGCGCACGCCTACGCCAAGGTCCTGGCGCTGGCCAGCATCCGCGGCGGGGTCCCGACCGCCGTGGACGGCAGCCAGCGGGACCTGCTGGCCAACCTCCAGGCCATCCGTCCTACGGTGATGGCCTGCGTGCCTCGCTTCTTCGAGAAGGCCTGGTCCGAGCTGGAGCGCAAGGCCCACAGACAGGGGCCCGTCAAGCGCGCCGTCTTCGACCGGGCCATGGCCACCGGCCGCGAGATGGCCCTGCGGCGCGAGGCGGGCGAGCCCCCCGGACCGCTGCTGGGCGCCCGCTGGCGCTTCTTCGACCGCATGGTCTACCAGCAGATCCGCGACCAGTTCGGCGGCCGGCTGCGCATCTTCATCTCCGGCGCCGCGCCGCTGTCCCGGGACCTGGCGCTGGCCTTCCTGGGCTGCGGCATGCTGGTCCTCGAGGGCTACGGCCTGACCGAGTCCTCGGCGGCCAGCCTGGTCAACCGCCCCGAGCGCTTCAAGCTGGGCACGGTCGGCGCGCCCTTGAACGGCGTCGAGCTGAACATCGCGGACGACGGCGAGGTGCTGCTGTCAGGCCGGGGCGTCATGCGCGGCTACCACGGCGACCAGGACGACCGGGCGCTCTCGGTCATCGACGGGTGGCTGCACACGGGCGATCTGGGCCGCATCGACGAGCAGGGCTTCCTGGTGATCACGGGCCGGAAGAAGGACCTGATCATCACAGCCGGGGGCAAGAACCTGGCCCCCCAGACCATCGAAGCGAAGCTCTCGAGCCAGTCCGAGATCGCGGGCGCGGTGCTGTTCGGAGACCGGCAGCCCTACCTGGTCGCGCTGCTCGAGGCCGAGGACAACGTCACCGACCGCGAGCTCCAGGACGCCGTGGACCGCGTGAACCAGGACCTGGCCAACTACGAGAACATCCGGAACTGGGCGCGCCTGCCGCGGCCCCTGTCGATCGAAGACGGCACGCTGACGCCGACGCGCAAGCTCAAGCGGCGGGTGGTGACCGAGCGCTACGAGGACCTGGTCCACCGGCTCTACCTGCCACTCCAGGAGACCGCCTGACCGACGGGCCCCTGCGGGTGGCCCTGAAGACCCTGGTCCGCTGGGTCTGGACCGTCGAGTACGGCCTGCGCCGGCTCCCCGGGTCGCTCGCCAGGGCGCACCGCTGGGAGCTGACGGGGGCCTGCCGGGGCTGCGGCAGCTGCTGCGAGCGCCCCAGCATCCTGGGCAACAAGCTGACCTGGCAGGTGCCGGCCATCCGCGCGCTGTTCCTGGCCTGGCAGGAGCGGGTCAACGGCTTCGAGCTGATCGAGGCCGAGCGCGAGACCGGCGCCTTCGTGTTCCGCTGCACGCACTTCGACTGGACCACGCGGACCTGCGACGCCTACAGCAGTCGGCCCTTCATGTGCCGGGACTACCCGCGGGTCCTGCTCGAGGGGGCCTGGCCCGAGCTCTTCGAGGGCTGCGGCCACGGGCTGCGGGACACCCAGGGCGCCGGGCTCGCGGCGGCTCTGGAGCAGACCGACCTGCCTCCCGATGAGCTGGCCGAGCTGAAGCGCAAGCTGCGGCTGGAATAGTCCTCCGCGATCCTGACGTTTCAGGCCTGACGCCCTGCCCCCTGCGACACTAGGTCCACGTCGGGCCGCGGCGGCTCGGCGCACCAGGAGCTTCAACCGATGGAGCGCGAGCGCCTCGGTCGTCTCCGCGCGGAGCTCGAGACAGCGCGACTGCGGGCTCAGCTCGCCCAGCGGCAGGTCCAGGACGCCGAGGCGGCCCGACCTGCGCGCGGACGCTTTGGGGGCCGGCGTTGGGCGGGTGAGTGGCACGTCGTTCAGTACACCGGCACCTGGACGGTCTCCTGAGGCATGTTGCTGTGGCTTGGCCTGGCTTGTGGTGGATCGCGGGACGGGGAGCCCCTGCCCTGCGGCCTCGCCGCGCGGGCAGGTTCCCACGCGACGTGTGTCCGCTGGGACGCCCTGGGGACGACAGAGTGCTGGGGGTCAGACGACCTCGGACGGGCTGACGGGCCGCCACCTCTCGGCCGGCCAAAGCCAGGGCAGCTCCAACGACGAGGGCCTCGTCCAGGACGCGCCCACCCCAACGCGCGTGGTGTTCACGACCCACCCGACGCCCCTCAGGGCAGGTAGACCCGCCCGGCTCCTTCCGCCGCTCCGGGCGCCCCGACGAAGAGCTGCCCGTCCGAGGCGTCGACCCAGC